>NZ_JAUOQO010000107.1:0-343 GCF_030547725.1 Staphylococcus pasteuri
GTCTGGAAAGCTTTAACATCTTCGTCAAAGATTTTAGCCGTGAGCTTGATGAACGCCATATCGATTTAGTTGGAAAAAAAGGACTTCAGCTAGAAGAAAAACAACAGCGACTTGCAGTTCATCATCAGACGATAAAAGACAATCAAGAAAATCTAGAAGTAACGACTGTTCATGAGCAAGATCTGGCAACAACACTTGACCCTAAAATTGATTTTCAGCAAATGCTCGTGACTTTGGGAAGCGAGGAAAAGCCAGGTGAAATTCAAGTCTTAGATGCAGAGTTGCAGAAAAAGCAGCAAGACATTACTAACCTGTCTGTTAAAAAGTTAGATGAATGTAAAGG
>NZ_JAUOQO010000108.1:0-343 GCF_030547725.1 Staphylococcus pasteuri
GAACAAGGATAATAAAACTTATCTCTTAAACTCAACGCACGAATAGACTCAATCGACAAATCACTAGGCGGAAAATAAGCAACAGGGTTTATGTCATTAGCCACCAGCAAAGAAACTATTAAATCCCTCTCACTTTCTGAACAGTTATTAATGACATGGACAGGCAAGCGGCACGCTATCTGTGGAGCATCGAGAGCAACACACCTCAAATACACAGCGACATCTTCTAAAGAACTGAAAGCTATAACCCTTGTATCAGCATAAGCACTACCATCACATTCGTATAAGGAAAAAGGAATTGAATCCATAACATCCATTAACCACCGATTACCAACACCAGAAC
>NZ_JAUOQO010000109.1:0-343 GCF_030547725.1 Staphylococcus pasteuri
GCTGTGGGCTGGTGATAGCGGCAACTGCTTAACTGTAACTCGTGATTGTCTTTGTCATTATAAATATGGCTAAGGCTTAAATAAGGGCTATCGAGTAGTTGGCTCAAGGTATCTAAGGCTTGGTTAAAGTGGGCAGACTTAGTGAATTCGACAGCAGAGTCTTGGGATATTTGAGTAATAAATTCGAGTTCTAACAAAGCTCTTCCCTTGTTTCAGATTCGCTTAGCTAAAAATAGTTGAGGGAAGGAGAGATAGGCAAATATTAAGCTGAAGATTGATACGAAGAATTTTTAAATCCAGGGTCATTGTTCATACCAAGTTTGCAGTGACCTAACTTTAGATT
>NZ_JAUOQO010000110.1:0-342 GCF_030547725.1 Staphylococcus pasteuri
GGGCAATATCGAGTTGCACAAACACCGTTCCACTATCTGTTAGCTGGTAGTTATGAGTCGCCTGGCTAAGCTGCTGCTGGCTGTAACGCCTAGCCGCAAACTGCAAATGTGGTTGGCAGTTAATCGCTAGCGCCAAACCATCATCACGTTCAATTTCTAGCTGGCGAATCGCGCCGCGCCCGCCATTTTCGCTAGGGAAAATATACGGCGGATGTAAGTCGTCAATGCTCGATTGGTAACGGCTCACTATCGCGCTGGCCAAACGATCACGGTCGTTCTCATGTGGGCCTAAACCAAACCAACTTACTTGGCGAAACTGTTTGTCTAAGCTCAGCTCCAAGC
>NZ_JAUOQO010000111.1:0-340 GCF_030547725.1 Staphylococcus pasteuri
GTATTTTGTAGCTTTCCAAGTGGCGCCAACGAATTAGATTCACTGATTGCTAATAAGCAACTGGAAGTAAGGTCGTGGGTAGCATTAGGGGATAGCGATGAACCCTCTGATAAGGTGCTAAACGTTGCTGTAAAACAGCAGGCTGTTTTATACATAGAGGTGGCTACCACACGTTGGTTCACCGGTGGAACGCGCATCGGCAATATCGATGTGCCTAACTTGATTGCTAAGCAGCGTAACTTACTGGCGACTAACTACACCGAGCGCCGCAATGGTGAAACATGGTCTCGCCAGCGCTGGGAGCTAACCTTATATCCGCAGGCTTCTGGTGAGTACACGC
>NZ_JAUOQO010000112.1:0-339 GCF_030547725.1 Staphylococcus pasteuri
GGGCTAGCCTGGATGTTATGCATTATTGCTATTTTACTGGTGGGTTTTGTAACAAAAACTACAGAAATGTTTTCGCGTCAAGTCATGTTACTGTGGGTGCCCGCTGCTTTTGTTATGCAAATTATCAATCATGTTTGTATCGGAATTGCCATAAAACGATATAAAGAGACATTTGGTAAGCACCTTAAAGTGTTGGTTGTCGGTGATGGCTCTACAGCGAGGCATCTGATACAAAACTTAAATGGTAATCGTTGGCTGCCAGATCGTGTGGTTGGAGTGGTTCGCGGGAATGGAGAGGCACCTGACATAGCTATGGCCGCTACCTTGCCTGTCCCTATC
>NZ_JAUOQO010000113.1:0-339 GCF_030547725.1 Staphylococcus pasteuri
TGTCATGGCCATCCAATTGGCGCGCTTTGCGCAATTGACACGGAATCCCGCAGATGGAGCGAAAATTGCGTCCGGGTGATGACCGAAATCGCCGCCTGTGTCACCGATCAGGTCCGTTTGCGCATTGCGCTGCGGCAATACCATTGGTGACCCTGACAGGCCCACATGATCCAGCCCTTTGATCCGGCTGGACAAATTAACCAAATCAACACCGACATCCGCAATGCTTGTGGCAGTGAAATACTGCGAAGGGATTCGAACATGTCAGAACTGCCCATACCGGGGGACAATACGCCATCCCCCGCGACAAGTGACTATTTGGCAAATTATGCAGAGATG
>NZ_JAUOQO010000114.1:0-338 GCF_030547725.1 Staphylococcus pasteuri
GTTTTGGTAAGTGTCATTACTAGTCCTTTTATGGCTATCATTATCGCTCACGAAGATATGAAATTGTATGCATATATATCGATAATAGAAGCGTTTATGAAGCTGGGAGTAGTATTCTTATTACAATATATTGCATTGGATAAACTTGAATTGTACGGACTGTTATTGCTGTGCGTCAGCGTTGTCACTACTTTTTTATATACAGGCACATGCCTATATCGTTATAAAGAATGCCAGTTTAAAAAAATCTATTGGGACTATAAGCTATTTAGGGAAATTATTGGGTTCACCGGGTGGACTGTGTTTGGGCAGTTCTCAACAATTGCGCGAACTCATGC
>NZ_JAUOQO010000115.1:0-337 GCF_030547725.1 Staphylococcus pasteuri
GTACAAGACCAACCCGCCCTTCCCCCAAGACGGCGCGCAGACGCTTGAACCGCTCTTCTGCGGCAATCAGGTCCGACACCTCGCTTTCGCCAACCAAGGGGCAAACCCAATAGACCTGTTTACCGCCCTCCGCCGCGGCGCGGATACGGCCCACGACCTCATCCAGCCGATCTGTGGACACCAGCGCCGTGGTGATCGGTTTCCGCCCCGGTGGTTTTTCATCCAACACCGACACGTCCATGTCGCCGTATTGCGCCAGGGCAAGACTGCACGGGATGGGCGTCGCCGTCATCACCAACACATCCGCCGTCCGACCCTTGGCACCCAAGGCCAGCCG
>NZ_JAUOQO010000116.1:0-335 GCF_030547725.1 Staphylococcus pasteuri
GTTCCTAAGCCAATAAATGCAACAGTGGTTAGAGGTGCTTTACTCATCGTGTATTCCCTTTAAATGTTTAAGCAAGTGGTTAGCGGCAATCAGTAAAATGATGTTTACATTGAACTAGTTCAATGTAAACGGTTCACTGAACTTAGCGTAAGTTTTCGACAAATTGACTTGTTTTACTAGTGCAATGGCAAAGCGCACTGCTAGTTCAACATAGTGAGTTGTTGTGGCCATTGAAAGCGATAAAAAATGCAAGCTGTTCTAATCGATTGAGCACTTAGCTACGTAGTGATTTTATAACTTCAAATTATTGTCACTGGCACTGCTCAATAGAGCGG
>NZ_JAUOQO010000117.1:0-335 GCF_030547725.1 Staphylococcus pasteuri
CAATAAATCAGAAAACTCAAACGACAGTGCTGCACTTGATGAGTACTGTGAAGATTTAACGGCTAAAGCAGAACAAGGAAAAATAGATCCTGTACTGGGCCGTAATGACGAAATTAGGATGATGGTAGATGTGTTATGCCGTCGCAGAAAAAACAACCCTATTTTGGTAGGTGATCCAGGTGTTGGTAAAACTGCGGTTGTAGAAGGGTTTGCACAACGTATTGTTGATGGCCAAGTACCACAAGACCTACAAGGTGTTCGCCTTTTAGTACTCGATATGGGGTTACTACAAGCAGGAGCGGGTGTTAAAGGCGAATTTGAACGCCGTTTAAAAG
>NZ_JAUOQO010000118.1:0-335 GCF_030547725.1 Staphylococcus pasteuri
TCTCTCGATGACGGGGGAATGTCGGGGTTGTTCTCGAGCGGCGGCCCCAGTGTGCGGTTTCTCACGAGGTACGACGGCGAGGTCAGTGAGCCTCTCGTGGGGCGCCAGGGAAGTCGGGTCTCCATGCGAGTGGCGAGGGGGAGCGCGTCATTGCTCCCGAGCCATGGTAGGGGAATCTGGCCTCGAGACGTGTTGAAGAAGGTCTCTCGAGGTCTTTCCCGGGTTGAGGCAGGAAACCCTGGGTTCCCTCGACTTGTGCAGGTGACCTCAGGGGGCTTCTCATGGTGGCTCTGAGAAGCCAGGGAAACTGGAGGTGGGAGGGGCCTCTCGGGACT
>NZ_JAUOQO010000119.1:0-334 GCF_030547725.1 Staphylococcus pasteuri
GTATTGGTGTGGGCCACGTTGACAACAATTTCCGCCGTGTCGGTCACACCTTGAACATCTGTGATCTCGTAGGTGAACACATCCGTTTCCGTGCCGGTGACGTCAGCGACCGGAGAGGCATAATAGCTAAAGGCCCCGTCATCGCTAATATAGAGAGAGCCCAGTGAGCCTGAGATGCGAATGCCGTAGTCCACCTCTCCATCGGCGTGCGTGTATTGACTGATCGGTGTGATGAGGGTGCCAAAGGCGCGAATATCCCCAAAGCTGGTATCGGTTTCACCGCCGCGCCGAACGCCGGATACCTGCAAAAAATCCCCGAAGGGCAGATCAAGGT
>NZ_JAUOQO010000120.1:0-333 GCF_030547725.1 Staphylococcus pasteuri
ACCTTACACATCATACGTTAATTTCCCTTCAGCAACAGAAGCCAACCCTATTGAGATATCAGCTCAACTGCGTATCCCAAAAGGCTATGAAAGCCAAAAAATTCCTGCGGTCGTTATCATGCATGGCAGCGCCGGAGTAGACAGCCGCGGTTCACTTTATACGCTTGCTCTTAATGAAGCAGGCATAGCGACATTGGAGGTTGATCTTTGGGCTGCTCGTGGTTGGACAGGCAGCGTTAGCGGGCGACCGAGCGGCGTTCCCGAAACAGTCCCGGATGCCTTTGGCGCGCTAAAATTCTTATCCACGCAACCTGGAATTGATGCTAATAATAT
>NZ_JAUOQO010000121.1:0-332 GCF_030547725.1 Staphylococcus pasteuri
CCTCTTACATCTGCGGAGACGAATATTCGTTTAAGATTCAAAGTGCTTTTTTGTAATTCATTCAATCTGACTGATCCATCTGCCATATACTTTCCTAATCATCCCCCAATTCTTATGCCCCATTTGTTGAGCAACCCAAAGGAGGTTCTTATTTTCTGAGAGTAGCATCGAAGCAAATGTATGCCTAGTCTGGTAAGGGTTACGATAGTCTACACCACCGTTATTGAGTGCAGGTATCCATAGTCTTTTTCTGATGACGTGGTCTCCCTTCCAAGGATTATCGGTTGTAGGATCATGAAAAACACGGTGGTCGTTTTTAGTAAAGGCTGCTT
>NZ_JAUOQO010000008.1:0-112500 GCF_030547725.1 Staphylococcus pasteuri
AACTAAATTAATTGTTGTAACTTTCGTTACATTATTGGAATTAACGTTGACATATTGTCATTCAGTTTTCAATGTTCGTTTTTTTCACTTACAATATCTTATTATATCGTGTCCGTTTTGTTAAGTCAAGAATAAATTTAATTTCTTTTTTTAAAATTAAATTGTTGTTTAATAACTCAACAAGAACTATAATATAATGTTTAAGTTGAAAGTTCAATAGTCAAAATTACACTTTGTTAATATTTCATTTAAAAAGTTAATAAAACCTTTCAAATAACTTAACATCATTTTGACGACTTTTATATAGTATCAATTAATTTGTTTATCGTCAACGAATTTCATACACTATTTTGGTTTAAATTTACCACTATAGTAACTATTAATTGTTTGAGTGCACAATAATCTCATATATTCTCTATTTTAATATACAGTATATTAATCTAACTAATCTTTTGTAATTCTCCCTACATTCTAGTTTGTTTATTTAACATTAACGATTTCTCTTTTATTTTAATCTGTCTTTCCTAATAAGCGTCTAAAATATAAATCTAATTGTCACATCATAATTTCGTAATTAATCAGTGCTCATGTTATACAGATTGTTCAAGTAAATAAAAACCATGTCTATTCTTATTTAGAATAAACATGGTTTTATTTAAAACTATTATTTGTGTAAGAATATAATGTATAAGTAAACAACTTATTATTCTTTTTCCTTACAATCTTTACAGATCCCATAAATTTCCATACGATGATGTGTTACGTCGAACTCTGTTACGTGCTGTGCTAGTTGTTCTACCTCATCTAATTGAGGATAATGAAAATCAACAATCTTTCCACACTTTTCACAAATAATGTGGTAGTGATTATGAGTATTGAAATCAAAGCGACTTGATGAATCACCATATGTGAGTTCTTTAACTAAGCCAATGTCTTTAAATACTCTTAAATTGTTGTAGATAGTCGCAACACTTATATTAGGAAAATCTGGTGAAAGTGCTTGATATATTTCGTCGGCACTTGGATGTGTTTTTGAAGAAATCATAAATTTAATAATTGCTTGTCTTTGAGGAGTAATACGGATTCCCGCTTTTCTCAATGATGTAATTGATTCTTCAAGCTCATGTTCTATAGATTCTAATTCCGCACTCATTTTTTCACCATCTTTCTAGTTAATAATTATTATTACTTAATATTAATATAACTGTTGCGAATTAAAATTGTCAATATAACTGCAGTATTTTAATTAATATCCCTTATTTAAATCAACTATATTCTCAATTAAATCTTTGTTATTGAGAAAATGTTTCAAGTTATTCACAAATATATCCGTTACTTCTTTATTTATATTATTATCATTACCAGTAATGTGTGCTGTTATTGTTACATTATCTAATTCATATAATGGATTGTTTTCATCTAATGGTTCATTTTCAAATACATCTAAATAAGCATGTCTAATTAAGTTTTCTTTCAATACTTTTAGAATTGTAGTTTCTTTAACTATAGTACCTCGTCCAACATTAATAAAAAGTGCATCGTTACTCATTTGTTTAAAGTGATCATATTGTAATAAATGAATTGTTTTATTTGTTTCAGGTAAAGCATTGATAATAATATCAACTTCTCCAATAACTTCATTCAATTTTTCTATTTTATATACTTCATCGAACCACTCTTTATCTTTTCCGGAGTTACTCAAACCAATTACCTGCATATCAAATGCTTTGGCTAACTTTGCAGCACGACTTGCAATCGCACCAGTACCTAAAAATAATACTTTGTCCCCACTTAATCGTCTTCCTACCATTTTAGAATCATACACTTTATTTTGTTGGTTAATAAATGATGTTCTCATTTTTTTATAATCATCTAATATGAACGCTAAGATAAATTCAGAAAGTTGTTTTGCTTGTACTCCCCTACTATTAGTTAGTTTAATATTATGATTTTTCAAATAATCTAATGGTAATGAATTAACACCTGTCGCATACCATGCGATCCATTTAAGATTTGGGCAATCTTTTAAAAATGATTCATCTAATTCACCATCATAACCTATTAATATATCTAAAGATTGTCTCTCTTCAAATGGTATATTTTTAGCTTTTTTAATAAACTTAAAATCTACTTGTGGGAATTTCTCTACTAACTCATCTTCTAATTCGCCTAATCTAAACAGACTTACAACCTTCATAGATTATCACTCCAATATATTTTTTAACTCATCAATCTGTGTTTTAACCTTAACTTTCTCGATAACATCTTTTATAATTCCTTTTCCATCTATAACAAATGTTGTACGAACTATTCCCATACTTTCTTTACCAAATGATTTTTTCAGTTGATAAACCCCAGTCTCTTTAGAAAGTAAGAAATCTTCATCTACTAATAAATCAAAGTTTAACTGATGTTTTTCTATGAAATTTTGATGTTTTTTCTTAGAATCTCCACTAACACCATAAATATTCACGTTTAAATCATTAAAAAGTTCGATATTATCTCTAAAATCACACGCTTCTGTTGTACAAGTAGGTGTATTATCTCTTGGATAAAAGTAAAGTATTGTCGTTTGTCCTTTAATTGTTTCGTTCGATACTAATTCTCCATTCTGATTTTCTAGAGAAAACTCTGGGAACTTATCACCTTTTTTTAACATTTAATCACCTATTTCTTCATTATGTTAATTTTATGATACGATAATAGTCGACAATATTAAATTAAAAGAGGTTGATAAAATGAAATTTACTGAAAGCGAAAGACTTCAGGAATTATCTAATGAATATATATTAGGTGGCGTTAATTCACCTTCTCGTTCTTATAAAGCAGTTGGCGGTGGAGCTCCTGTAGTAATGAAAGAAGGTAAAGGCGCTTATTTATATGATGTAGATGGTAATAAGTTTATTGATTATTTACAAGCTTATGGACCAATTATTACTGGTCATGCTCATCCACATATAACTAAAGCTATCCAAGATCAAGCTGCTAAAGGTGTGCTATATGGTACACCAACTGAATTAGAAATCGATTTTAGTAAAAAGTTACGTGAAGCTATTCCTTCATTAGAAAAGATCAGATTTGTTAATTCTGGTACAGAAGCTGTTATGACAACGATTAGAGTTGCTCGTGCTTATACAAAACGTAATAAAATCATTAAATTCGCTGGTTCTTATCATGGCCATTCTGATCTAGTATTAGTTGCTGCTGGTAGTGGTCCTTCACAATTAGGTTCCCCCGATTCAGCTGGTGTTCCTGAAAGCGTGGCTAGAGAAGTAATCACAGTACCATTTAATGATGTTGAATCTTATAAAGAAGCTATTGATCATTGGGGAGATGAAATTGCAGCCGTTTTAGTTGAACCTATTGTTGGTAACTTTGGTATGGTTATGCCTGAACCAGGATTTTTAGAAGAAGTGAACCGTATTACTCATGATAATGGCAGTTTAGTAATTTATGATGAAGTCATTACAGCATTTAGATTCCATTATGGTGCAGCACAAGATTTACTTGGTGTGATTCCTGATTTAACTGCATTTGGTAAAATCATTGGTGGCGGACTACCAATTGGTGGATACGGTGGAAGACAAGACATTATGGAACATGTTGCCCCACTAGGTCCTGCATACCAAGCCGGTACTATGGCAGGTAATCCACTATCAATGAAAGCTGGTATTGCATTACTTGAAGTATTAGAACAAGATGGCGTTTATGAAAGATTAGATCAATTAGGTAAACGTTTAGAAGATGGGCTACTAAAATTAATAGACAAACATAATATTACTGCTACTATCAATCGAATTTATGGTTCATTAACGTTATACTTCACTGATGAAAAAATTACTCACTATGAACAAGTAGAAAATTCAGATGGCGAAGCGTTTGCTAAATTCTTTAAATTAATGCTTAACCAAGGTATTAATTTAGCACCTTCAAAATTTGAAGCATGGTTCTTAACTACGGAACATACAGAAGAAGATATTGATAAAACACTAGAAGCAGCTGACTATGCATTTAGTCAAATGAAATAAGTGCTATATCATTAACCATATTTGCTCCCTCATTGTAATCATTTTAAATGGACTTTGAGGGAGCTTTTATCATTTTATAAAAATATCTTTAGTTAAACTGATTGTGTGTTCATTTAAAATAATTTGACTAGCGATTTGTTATATAATGTTATATTTCAAAAGCTACACTATTGTATTCACTTGAAATTTATGATTAGTCAGTGTATAACAATAATGAATACGAATTTAAAATTTTATTCAATAAAAATAAAAGGAGCGCTTCTTTTTGAGACTAGGAGCTCGGATTTTTAAAACAGGTATAGCAATCATACTAGCTATGTCTATCGCTTCTTTACTTCCTAATAATATTGGTCTAAAAGCATTAGCCGGTGTCAGTGCAGTTGTCGCAATGCAACCTAGTGTTTATAAGTCTATTAAAACTGTTTCTGATCAAGCTATCGGTAATATTATTGGCGCATTATTAGCTGTTACCATGGTTACAATCTTTAGTAATAATTTTATAATTATGGGTGTTACAGTTATCGTATTAATCGCAATTTTATTCCGATTTAATCTTGCACATGTTGCTACATTAGCAAGTGTCACAGCATTAATCATTATGGGCCAAGTCTCTGGTTCATTTTATGTCGCTGCATTTTACAGATTTGTTTTAGTTATGATTGGAGTGCTTAGTTCTTCAGTAGTAAATTTATTATTCTTACCTCCAAAATTCGAAACTAAAATTTATTATAATTCTGTAAATATTACCTCCGATATCTTCGTTTGGTTTAAATTGGTATTAAATGACACTTCTGAGTTTAATAATATTAAACACGATGGCGATCAACTGAATTCTAGAATCGATAAACTCGAAAAGATTTATGACTTCTATCAAGAAGAAAGACCTTTATTAAAAAAGAATATTTTTGAACAATATAGAAAGAAAATTCTATTTAAAGAAGTAGTAAGAACGACTAGATTAGCTTATGAAGTATTAAACAAAATGTCACGTTACCCAAATGATTTACATCAACTAAATAATCAATTGTTATTACAAATTAAATTGGAATTAGACTCATTAATTGCTTTCCACGAGCAAATTTTAAAAAGTTTATCTAAAAAGGCTAAATTTAAAGTCACACAATTACAATATGAAGTTGATAACCCACTTAAAAAAGAACTTATGACTGCTTTTCAAAATGAATTAATTCAAAATCCATATCAAACTAATTATTCTTATGCTAATATTATGCAAATTATCGCAGCAATAGAAGAATATAGATATCATTTGGAACATTTAGATAGACTTCGTATTAGTTTCTTTACTTACCATCGCAATGATACTGATATTGATATTGCTGATGAAGATTTTGACTTATAGCTTTTAAACTTATTTAATTATCAATCTAAGCTATTTATAAATTAATTAGAACTATATAGCAAAAGAGCTTAAGGCAATTCAACATTTGCCTTAAGCTCTTTTTTATTATTATAAATTTTGTATGCTATATAAATGCTCATAAGCACCTTTTTTATCAATTAATTGTTGGTGTGTACCCATTTCAACAATTTCACCATTTTCTATAACTACAATTTTGTCTGCATGAGTAATTGTTGAAAGTCTATGTGCTACGATTAACGTCGTACGATCTTTACTTAAAACATCTAGTGCTTCTTGAATAATTGCTTCACTTTCTAAATCTAATGCACTAGTAGCTTCATCTAAGATTAAAATTGGTGGATCATTTAAGAATATACGTGCAATAGATAGTCTTTGTTTTTGACCACCTGATAATTTCACGCCACGTTCACCAACTTCTGTGTCGTATCCATCTTGAAGATTCATTATAAATTCATGAGCATTAGCCATTTTAGCTGCTTCAATAACTTCTTCGTCTGAAGCATCAGGTCGGCCTAGTAGAATGTTCTCCTTAACCGTATCGGAAAATAAGATATTATCTTGTTGAACTAAACCAATTTGATTTCTTAGGCTACCTGTTAAGAAATCTTTAACATTGTGGTTATCAACAAGAATTTCTCCTTCTGTAACATCATAAAACCGAGGTATTAAATTAATAAGTGTTGACTTACCTCCACCACTCATTCCTACGAAGGCAACGGTCTCACCTTTATGAATAGTCAAATTAATATCTTTTAAAATGTCTTGTTCATTTTCATTATATTTGAACCCAACATGTTTTAATTCAATTTGACCTTTTTTAATTTCGATTGGTTGAGCGCCAATACCATTTTTTATGTCATAATCTTCATCTATTAATTGGAAGACACGATCCATTGACGCAAAGCTTTGAGTTAATGTTGTAAAAGAAGATACTAATCGTCTTAAAGGACCGAATAATTGTTCTAAATAACCAACGAATGCAGCTAATGTCCCTACTGTAATAGAACCACTTATTGCTAAGTAAGCACCGACACCAATGACAATAATTGGGCCTATATCTGTCACAGTATTAATTGCAGCAAAAGAATATGCATTCCATCTCGTATGTTGAAATGCTTTTTGTAAAAAGTTTTTATTACGGTGATCGAAATTACCCGCTTCATTATCTTCAATTGCAAAGCTTTTAATAACAGACATTCCTTGTACACGTTCATGTAAAAATCCTTGAACTTCTGCTAAAGCTTGAGATCTTACTCTTGTTAATTTTCTTAAACGTCCAAAGAAGAAATAAACCGTTAAGATATAGAATGGGAAAATAAATAATGCAGCAAAAGTCAGTTTAACATCAAGGAAGAACATAATTGTTAATGCTATTATTATTGTTATGCAATCAAGCCAAATATTCATTAATCCTGTTAAAATAAAATCT
This sequence comes from Staphylococcus pasteuri, assembly GCF_030547725.1. Taxonomy (NCBI): domain Bacteria; kingdom Bacillati; phylum Bacillota; class Bacilli; order Caryophanales; family Staphylococcaceae; genus Staphylococcus; species Staphylococcus pasteuri. The sequence continues at coordinate 6,839 of NZ_JAUOQO010000008.1, forward strand.
TTTGTTTGTTCCACATCATTAATCACTCGTGAAATAACTTGCCCTACTTGGTTATTAGCATAGAAACGTGCACTCAATGCTTGTAAGTGATTATAAAGTTGCTTTCTTATATCATATAATATTTTATTACTTGTCCATTGAGCTAGATATTGTCTTATAAATTCAATTGGCGGTCTAACAATTAAAAAGATAAATAGGGCAATACCTATAACTATGGCTAGGTGTGAGTATTTTTCGCTATCACTAAGTGAATGATTATTGATAACACCATCTATTGCATATTTAATAAGCAATGGAATTAACATTGGTATACCAAATTTAATAATACCAACTATAATAGTAGCAATAATACGATATTTATATGGTTTAACAAACTTTAAATATCGTTTAATCATTATTTTTATCCCCCCATATAATATTTTTTAAATTGATCTTTTTAAAATTGAACAGAGGTTGGATATGATGAATCGCCTTGGAATATCATTTCAATTAATCATTAGTATACATAAGCTAATAATTAATTAAATTATTCCGCAACAATTGACTAACATATCTCAACCTCTGATTGATACGATTAACAAATATAATTTTAGTTAATAGAGATTGTTTTATCTAAACTATCAATGTTTATTTAATTAAATCAATGCAACATTGAATAATATAAACCATCTCATATCGTTTTACATCTAATTTGCTTAATAATCCCTAATTTTTTTATATCGCTCTTTCCAAACTTTGATAAAATCAGGAGCGAAAGGCCCTTTTTTCTGTTCTATCCACTGTTGTAAAATATCTACACTTCTTCTTAAAATAACATCTATATCGTGAGGATAATTCATTTGATTCATATGTTGCTCATACTCATCTTCATCTAATAAATGGTATTTCCCATTAGGATAAACTTTAATATCCAAATCATAGTCGATGTATTTTAAGGCTTCTTCATCACAAACAAATGGTGAAGATAAATTACAATAATAATAAACACCATCTTCACGAAACATACAAATCACATTAAACCAATATTCAGAATGAAAATAGACAATAGCTGGTTCTCTTGTAATCCAAGTGCGGCCATCACTTTCTGTTACTAACGTGTGATCATTCCCACCAATAATCACATGATCTGTACCTTTTAAAATGGTTGTTTCAGACCAAACGCGATGAATATTTCCATCATGTTTATAACTTTGAATTTTGATGTCTTGTCCTTCTTTAGGTATGGATTCTTTTACCATACTCCACACCACCTTTATACTTTTTAACCATTTAGATTATATCATATTTTCAAACTACTTCTGTACTTTCACGCCATTAAATTTAAGTATTAGTTAGATTTTATTGGATTATAAATAAGTAAAATGATTTATTATTATTTCTGTTTTGAAGAAACCTATCCTTCAATAAATCTATATATTTTATCCATTGATACTGGAAATGAATAATCATCTCGATTAGATAAATCAAACCAAACCATATTATCAGGTAAAACCTTTTCATTTATATCTATAGTTTCAGGCACACTATAGACTTTAATATTCCAAGTTAAGTGTGTAAATTGATGTTTTAATTTAAATATATGTTCTGGTAAAGGTTCTATGTCATGTTTTAGTTTATGAGATATTTCTGAAATAGCATTAGAGGCTTCAAACATTGGAAATTCCCACATACCATTCAATAACCTTTCCTGTCTTTTTTCTAATAAATATTGTCCTTTATTATTTCGAATTAAAAAGACACTTTGTTCAATGGTTTTCTTTTTAAGATTTTTGGTTTTAACTGGTAAATCTAATACTGTTCCTTTATCAAAGGCTTCACAATTTTCTTGAACTGGACAAAACATACAAAGTGGGTTTTTAGGTGTACAGATAAGCGCACCTAATTCCATCATTGATTGGTTAAACGTTCCAGCTTCCTCTTGAACATAAGGTAATAACTGTTGTTCAAATGTTTTACGTGTAGATTGGAGCTTTATATCACTGCTATCATTATTTAATCTTGACCAAACTCTAAAAACATTACCATCAACTGTAGGGAGTGGATGGTCAAAGGCTATACTCATTACTGCTGCTTGAGTATATGGTCCGACACCTTTTAAAGATTTAAAATTTTCAGGATCAGATGGGACTATTCCATTATAATCACGTTGTACTTCTTTGACTGCATGATGAAAGTTTCTTGCTCGGCTATAATAACCAAGTCCTTCCCAATATTTGAGTACCTCATCCTCATTTGCTTCACTCAAATCGGCTATTGTAGGAAAACGATGAGTGAATCTATCATAATAATCTATAACTGTTTTGACTTGTGTTTGTTGTAACATAACTTCACTTAACCATATATAATAAGGATTAGTAGTCTCTCTCCAAGGCATTGAACGTTGATTGTTATTAAACCAATGTACAATATTATCTTTGAAATTTTCTTCTAAATACATATATTTCCCTTCCTGAACAATGATTTAATGTTTCAATTTGATTTTAATGGATATTTTACTTACATGATAAATAAGAATAACACATTATTAATGTGAGTTGATTTTGTTATTCTAACTTTTAGATTATAATATATTATAAATTAAGATGAAAAGAGTGAACATAAATGGACACAGCCACGCACATTGTTATTGGAGTTGGACTTACTGCACTTGCAACTCAAGATCCAGCGATGTCAGGCACATTCGCGGCAAGTGCCACAACACTGATTGCAGGTTCCCTTATACCTGATGGGGATACGGTTTTAAAATTAAAAGATAATTCAACTTATATTTCCCATCATAGAGGCATTACGCACTCTATTCCATTCACTATATTATGGCCAATATTAATTACATTTTTAATATTTGTTATATTCAACCACACATCCCCATTACATATATGGATGTGGGCACAATTAGCAGTTTTTTTACATGTGTTTGTTGATATTTTCAACTCATATGGAACACAAGCTTTAAGACCAATTACTAATAAATGGATACAACTCGGCGTTATTAACACGTTTGATCCAATTATATTCATTATATTATGTATAGGCGTGGTGTTATGGGTATTAGGGGTACATCCTTATTTGGCATTCTTTCCAATAATCGGTATTTTAATCATTTATTATATAATCCGATTTAAAATGCAATCTTTCTTAAAGAAACAAGCATTAAAGCAAATTAAACAAGAGCATAACCCTGTAAAAGTATTTGTAATTCCTACAATGAAATTTATGGAATGGCGTATTGCTATTCAAACAGACGAACATGATTATGTTGGTAGATCACATGGTCGAAATATTGTTTTTAGTGATAAAGTTAAACGTCAACATTTATCTATCGACTCATTATTATGGAAAGTTAAAAGTAATAAAGATATAAGAACATTTTTAAACTTTTCTTCTATATATCGTTGGCAAACAACGCCATTAGATGATGGTTCTACAGAAATTCGATTAATGGATTTAAGATATTTAAATAATGATCATTATGCATTTGTTGCTATTGCCCATCTAACATCTCAAAATGAAATAGATCATTCTTATATTGGTTGGGTATTTAGTGAAGACAAATTACAACGTAAATTATTCGCAAAATAATAATAGCCAAGGTTCAAGGACATGTAATAATGTAATCCTTAAAAGTAAACTGCTTAAGTTAACTTGATGGATATGCAAAATACATGAGTCCTATACCTTGGCTTTTTATATTTTAATTATTATTTTTATCAATTTCACTATTGTCACTATCTTTTATATGATTAGCATTACTTGAAAAATGATTAGATTGAAGAGTTGATGGCGCTTTTTTATTTTTATTTCTATATTTAGCATGAGCTACAAAACGAGATAACGCAAAATTAATTAAACATAATATCAAGATGAAACATAGTATATATAAGTGATATGGTATATTAGCTAGACTTACTCTGCCAAACAACACTGATTGTGCTAAACCATTAGTTACATAATAAAATGGATTTAACATCAATACATGTCCAATCATTGTCAAATGTGTTTTAGGAACATAAATAATTGGTACTAAAATAAATTCTATAACACAAAATATATAAAAATATATATCCGCTTTATGATTTAAGATTTTTACTAAACCAAACAACACTGATAGGAAACAATTTAACACTATTGTTACTAACATAAAATATATTGTAGCTAGTAATGAACTTTCAAAATTAATTGGTTTCCATATTGCAATAATTGTCATAAGTACAAATAGTAAAATACCTCCAACAATTGTAGTAACTACTATGGGTGTTACTGGGGATATTTTAAACGATTTAGTAATCATATAATCTTTAGCGTATATTTTATAACATAAAAATAAGCTGAGGACGATGTACCCAAATCCTAACAAAGTTAAAAGTCTATATAACCATACACCTTGTATCATTTCTGTTGCGTTTGTCACCTTGAAAAATATTTCTATCGCAAATATTAAGACTAATCCAACTATAAAACTTACCGTAAACCATTTCCATAAGTTTTTAACATGTTTCAAAGAATAATTTAAAACGTGTGGTAAATTTTTAAAATAAATAATTATACTATCGATCATACTTACACCTACAATTCAATATATATCCACTTATTATCTTTCATATCGGCAATAAAGTATCCATCACCAGATTTACAAATCCAAACATCTTTATTAATGTTGAATTTATCTTTCAATTCACTTTTATTAACAATAGGCATCACAAAACCGTTTAACTGATTATCATCATTAAAAATCATCTTAATCGGTTGAGAAGTCACGTCAGCAACAAAACGATTATCTTCTTCAGGGACTAGTGATTTTTTTACTGTATCGTGGTCTTTGTGTAAATGACTATTGAAGTATTCTACATACTTACTATAGTTGGATTTAATATATGGAGATAAAGTTTTGAAACTATGCTTTTCATACAAACCAGCTGGATTAAAATACTCTAGTTTACTTTTAGCTACGGTATAATTTTTTCCACTTTCATTTAATCGATAATTTTTACTATTTTCTCCATCAATAGTAACGACACTATATTTAGGTAATGTTAGATTATTTGAACCTGAAATTTTAACGCTTCCTTTTAATGCTATTCCATAAGCTAATTTATTTTCATATGTATCTTTAGTTTGTGTTTGAAGTGGAGTTTGATTCCCCGCTGAGATATTTATTATTCCTAAATTATTAAATAAAAGAATGCCCATAAGTGCTAATCCAATTATAAAACTGGTCATTAAAGTCCAAAATCTTACCAAAAATATTGGTGGTTTGGCATGATTATAGCGTTCAATTCTTTTAAAATTATAAGTCATCTCAGGCATTCTTGTTCGACTTTTTTTCCAATCAAGATCAAATGATGAAAGTTCTTCTTTTGATTCAATACTTTTTCGGTCTCTTTCATGATCTTTAAATACAGGAATTACTTGTTTAAGAGACCCTTCCATACGAATCTGTCCGTGTGAGACCCAAGTAATATAGTTACTCACTTGTTCTATTTTATCAACGTCATCATCAATAAAAACAATCGTTTGGTTATGATTGATATAATCATTTGATAGCTCTATCGCTCGATTTGTAAAAGATTCATCTAAATATTGAAGAACATGATTCAAAATAATGATATTGGATTTAGATGATCTGGCTATACTTAGTAGTAACTGAGCAAATTCTTGTTTGGTTAATTGTGAAACGAGTTGTTTTTCATCTAAATGGGCATATTGAATGACTTGATCGTATTTATAATCAGAGACTTTATATGGAAATAGTTCAACAATGTGCTTAACGTAATCTTTCACAGTTTGGTTTACAATTTTTCGGTCTTCAATATCTCCATAATATACATGATCACTTTGAACTAATTTTCCTTTATCAGGGTGAATAGATCCTGATAATAATCTACCTATTAATTTTTTAGAAGAACCTGGTTCACCGATAATACCTAAGGCCTCACCTTGATAAATATGTAGTGAGACATTATTTAAATCAATATCTTCAGCGGCGTATCCAAAAGGTAAGTACCATTTTTTAGTTTTTTTATTTCTATAATAATGAGTAACTTTAAGTAACTTTAAAACGATTGAACTTCCCATTTCTTTTCATCCTTCTATAATTTTAATAATGCAATTGGTAAACCTTCTTCGGGTTCGCTACTTTTAATTCTAAATCCCCAAGCGAATATACCTTTTAATCTTTCCACTTTAAAATATTGATCACTGCCATCATTTAATTGATAGATTCTGCCTAATTCAATTTTATTACGATCAACTAAATAACTTTCAGCTACAATTACTTTACTTTGATAAACGTCATATTCATTCAAAATACCGTTCATTTCTGCTTTTCTCATTTTTTCTTTATAAGTTTGTATTTCATGTCTTAATTCTGGCTCAGACATTTCACTCAATTTCTTCTGTTCCATTTTCGATACCACTTTCTTCTAATTTAGATTTAATTTTATCATATTTATAGCCTTTTCTCATAAGCGTTTCTATCGTTTTTCTTACTAGTTGTTGCCCTTCATATTTTCTTTGATGCTTTTGATATGTTTTTTCTAAATCAGTTTGTAACATATCGTCAAGTTGTTCTTCGTCCTGTGAAAAATCAAGTTCATCCATGGCTTGTTTGATTTTTTCTATCGTAAATCCTTTTTGCATTAAAGCAGTCATTGTTTTTTGTTTAACTTTTGAAGTTGGACCTTTTTTAGTTTTAATTACTTTACTCGCTACTTTGATGATATCTTCCATTGGTTGTTGTTCTATGTATAGAGCAGTATATTCATCTATAATATTAGTTTCAATACCAGCTTGATACAATTTTTGTTTATAAGTTTCAGGTCCCTTATCCGTTGTATTGATCATAGTGTTTTTCAAACTTTCAGCATAATCATAATGATCTATTAATTTTTCTTGGTAACAATAATCTATCACTTGTTGCAGCGCTTCTTCAGAAATATCATTTTTTATTAAATGTTGACGTACTTCTCTTTCAGTACGCTTTCTAAATGAAAGATATTGAATTGCTATATTTAAACCTCTTCGATAATGGTCATATTTTTGAATCTGCTCCATTTCTGCAGCTTCTAGTACTTGATCTTTCTTTAAATTAAATTTAACAAGTGTATCAATATCTATCCCCATCTCAAATTGATTATCGAGATATAGATTAAAACGTTCTTTGTTCTTCTTTTGTACTTCTAATTTAGTGATTTTAGGCATGATACACCTCCTCATAAACATTGTATATATCATATTATGACATAGTTCAATCATTAGCAATAAAGTCACGCTTTATAAAAAATAAAACCCCTATCATATTTACAATGTTCAACATTACATAGTTACTGTAATTTATTCGTACTAACATTGCATATGATAGGGTAATTGTTATTGACCTAGTTGGGCCATTGCTTCCTCATATTGGTCATCGGATATATAATCAAGTTGTTTCATTTTTTCTAAATTGGTTTTAACTCTATTCGTAAAGTTATCTGACATGTCATCAATATTATATACACTTGGCGCATTAACTTTGCTTGCTAAAATTGCGCTTTGTAATACACTAATTGTATTCAAATTTTGATTGTTTTTATTAGTTGTTGCGCCGAAGTAATGATTTGCTGCACCTTCAACTGTATATTGATTATCTCCAAAATATATATTATTTAAATAAAAACTAAGTATTTGATTTTTATCATATTGTTTCTCTACTTTATGTGCTACAAACAGTTCTTTTACTTTTCTTGTGAAAGAACGTTCGTTATCATAATAATAATTTTTAACAACTTGTTGTGTTATTGTACTACCACCTTGAACATCATGATCACTCAAAGTAGAAAATAAAGCTCTTGTTGTTCCTTTAAAATCAAAGCCATGGTGTTTATAAAATCTTTCATCTTCTAATGAAATAAAAGCACCTCTGACATATTTTGGCATTTGATCTGCCGAAACATAATCACTTTTATTTTCAATCGATTTTAAATCGTCTACATTAGCTCTCGATGATAAAAAAAACATTAATCCTAAGAATAATACTAATATAATCGCTAATGTAATAAGTATTTTTAAAAAGATACGTTTACTTTTCTTTTTTTTAGGTGGTTTCCCTATTGGTTGATAATAAGTATTATAGTGAGGTTCACGCATATCTCGTTGAGGGAATTCATTAGATTGTGCATATCTGTCGCTTCTTTTCATGCATTTACTCCTTTACTCAAACTCACTGTTATAATGTGAGTTTACCAGTAGTTGAAACCATTAGCTATAGTTTATAGTAAAAATCAGTCCCAAGGTGTACATATTTGACTATTATTTAATATATACAATTCACTCATTTATTACTTCCATATCAACTTTTACAAATAAAAAAGACTTATTGAACTAAATCAATAAGCCTTTAGATTTAATGTTTTATACTAAACAATCATTAGTCTTCTAATTGTTTTACGATTTCTCTATTGAAATCATCTAAATCATCTGGTGTACGACTTGTAACGATATTGTTATCAACAACTACTGATTCGTCTACAACGTGCGCACCAGCATTAGATAAGTCTTTACGTACATTTAATACTGCAGTTAATGTACGACCTTTTAAGTCATCAGTATCAATTAATACTTGTGGTCCATGGCAAATTGCAAATGCTGGAACATCATTAGAAGTGAAGTATTTAGCGAATGTACCAAATCTACCTTCTGCATCACCACGTAAATGGTCTGGTGCAAATCCACCAGGAATTAGAACAGCGTCATAATCTTCTGGTTTTGCTTCGCCGATACCAACTTGAACAGTTGCTTTTTCACCGTGTTTACCAACGACTTCTTCGTTAGCATTAGTGCCAATAACTACTGTTTCAAATCCAGCATTTTCTAATGCCTCTTTCGGACTTGTAAATTCTATATCTTCAAATTCATTTCCTAATAGAACTGCTACTTTTTTACTCATAATATGATCACCTTTCTATTGTGCGATTATATTTATTGTATTCACGTTTAAGTTTAAAGTTAAACATCTTGTACTAAATTTTTTAATCGTCACTAAAGTGTCATTAATTATGATTAGTGAATTATTTGGAAACTTGTTTTACTTTTTCTTCTAATTGATCTAGTAAACCAATCCATTCATCAATGTCTTCAACACGCACTTCATCAGGGTTTACATGATCAATATCCTCGATAAATTTGTTTAATCTCGTTTTGATTTGTTCTATAGTTTGTTGTTCACTCATTTAAAATAGAGCTCCTTTGAAATTTATTTTGTTATTTTTATCCTAACAGAATTTGACAAAAAGAGATATAATCTTAATAATGTTTACTGTACTTTTTACAAATTTTAAAGAGCTGACACAGGTTTTGAGGAAACGTGAAACATAGTATTTATAATATGGATATATTGAAAAATTTTAACTAGTATATATGTTCACAACTCCTCTTTGTCACACTCTTTTTAGGAGAAGTTTTAATGATAATAACAAATAAAAAACCTATTTCAATACACAATGATCCTTGGGAAGCTTATAACGATGTCATTGATAATGGCCAACTCACTTTAAGTAATATCGAATTTACAACAACCAATTTATGTAATATGAGATGCAGTCATTGTGCTGTTGGTTACACTTTACAAACTAAAGATCCAGATCCTTTACCAATGGATATTATATATCGCCGTTTAGATGAAATTCCAAATTTACGTACATTGTCTATAACAGGTGGCGAACCTATGTTTTCGAAAAAGTCTATTAAAAATGTAGTGAAACCACTATTAAAATATGCACATCAACGTGGGATATATGTACAAATGAACTCTAATTTAACGTTACCACAAGACCGATATCTTGATATTGCAGAATATATAGATGTTATGCATATTTCACATAACTGGGGAACCATTCAAGAATTCACAGATGTTGGCTTTGGAGCTATGAAAAAGCAACCGCCAATTAAAGCAAAATTAAAACTATACGAGCAAATGTTAGACAATGCAAGTACTCTTTCTGAACAAGGAATGTTTGTATCTGCTGAAACAATGCTCAATCAAAGCACATTACCTTACTTGGATAAAATTCATAATGAAATTGTTAATGATATGAAGTGTAGTCGACATGAAGTACACCCTATGTATCCAGCTGATTTTGCAAGCTCTTTAAATGTCTTATCTTTAAAAGAAATGAAAGAAGCGATACATCATTTATTAGATATACGTGACCAGGATACTTGGATGTTATTTGGTACATTACCTATTTATCCATGTATTAATGATGAAAACGATCAACAATTATTACAACGTTTACGAGATGCAAAAAATGTCACAATGAGAAATGACCCTGATGGGCGTAGTCGTTTAAATGTAAATGTATTTACAGGTAATGTCATTGTTACTGATTTCGGAGATGAAAATGGTACTATTTCAAACATACAAAAAGACAGATTAACAGATGTATTTAATCAATGGCTCACTTCTGATTTAGCCCAATCTTTAAATTGTCATTGTTCTGAATATCATTGTCTGGGACCAAATGTGTTAGTGAAAAATATGTATTACCCTGATACTGATTTCCGCCAAAAAGAAATTGAAATGCATGCAAAACATATCTTTTCATAATTTATAATCATAATGCTTAGCAAACTAAAAAGACCTAATGAAAAATTTATAGTTTCATTAGGTCTTTTTATATGCAATTCTAAATAAGCTTTTATCTAATTTTCAATATGTTGAATTTTAGATAAATACTCAATAGTGTTTTTACTTTCATCACGTCGTTCTTTGCGACGAGCGACACGTTGAGGAGCTGTTTCATGGAACCATTTTTCAACTTTATCTTCTGGATAAACTTGAGGAACGCGTACAGGTTTACCATTCTCATCTAAAGCTACAAAGGTTAAAAAGCTAAGTGCAGCTAATTTACGTTCTCCTTCAAAGACATCTTCAATAATAATTTGCACACAAATTTCCATTGAACTACTACCCGTATAAGAAACCATTGCTTCGTATGAAAGGATGTCCCCATTCTTGATTGGTAATAAGAAATCTACTGAATCTGTTGAGGCAGTTACTACTGAATTACCAGCATGTTTCACAGCAGTAATTGCTGCAATTTCATCTACATTTGCCATTAAAATACCGCCAAACATCGTATGAAGATGATTAGTATCTTGTGGATACACTTGACTTGTTTTAATACTTTTAGATTCAGACATTGCTTTTTTATTTACTTGTTCTTTAGTCATTCATATCTTCCTATCTCTCTATGAAATTTCCCTACTGTACTTGGTATTTACGACTTATTTTGCCCAATTTCCGTTTTCGAAAACGAGTTCTTTTGAGCCATCTTCTAAAATACCATAAATGGTTAAATCAGCACTACCTATCATGAAATCTTCATGAACATTTGAATCATTTAAACCACTTGCAATTTTTTCTTCAGTTGTCATTTCAGTTCCACCTTTAATGTTGAAACCGTAAGCAGATCCTAACGCTAGATGACAGGATGCATTTTCATCAAATAACGTATTATAAAAAATAGTGTTTCTATTTGAAATTGGAGAATCATCTGGTACTAGTGCTACTTCTCCCAATCTACGTGCACCTTCATCTGTATTTAATAAATCTTTTAAGACATCTTCGCCCTTTTCTGCTTTAAAATCAACAACAACTCCATCTTTAAATGTTAAAGTGAAACCGTCAATGATATTACCGTTAAAGCTTAATGGTAATTTATTTGTTACATAACCATTTACATTATTTCTATCTGGCGCTGTGAACACTTCTTCTGTAGGGATATTAGCAATAAATGCTTGTTGATTTCCATTTACATAGCTAGTAGCATCTTCCCATATATGTCCCTGTGGTAACCCTACAACTAAATCTGTACCTTCAGAAATATAATGTAACGCTTTATATTGTTTATCTTGCATTCTTTTAGCATGTTTACTTAAATTACTTACATGTGTTTTCCAATTTTCTACAGGGTCATTACCATCTACTCTTACTATATCAAACACTTCTTCTATAAATGTTTCATAAGCTTCTTCTACTGATTTATCAGGGTATACTCTTTGAGCCCATGCTTTTGATGGAAATGCTGCAACCACCCAAGGAAATTGATTTTTTTGGCTTGCTTCCATATATCCTTTATAACCTTTGGAATATTGCAATTGAAATGCTTTCAATTTATTAGAATCAATACCATTTAATAAATCTGGGTCTTCAGTTAATATTGCAAGGTTAGCAGCGCCTCTTTCTACATAATCCATACGTGCATTAACATCATAAGATTTAACTTCATTATTCTCAAAATGGTCTACAGTTTCGTATTCAAATTTCATACGTTTTAATTTTGGGTCTGAATAATCGACTCTTACATCTGATGCACCAGCTTTATATGACTCTTCTACAACTAGATGAGTTAATTCTAAAGCTTCGACAGATGAGCGTATAAATACTGGCTGTTTTTCTTGAACATTCATGCCTACTTTAACTAGTAGTTTGGCATACTGTTTCAATTTTTCTTGGTAGTTACTCATTTAGACTCCCCCTTTATTGTCTTAATTCTCCTAGTGCATCTGCAATAGCAGTCACTTCGCTAGGTGAAAATGAATCTTTTGAAGTTACAAATTGATGTATTTCTTTAATTTCATTTTGATCAGCATCTTTAAATTTATCAGGATCAATAAGCGCTTTATTAACTATATTTAACTTTTGTCTTATTTCGGTAATCATTTCTTCATTTGTAGTTGCCAAACTTCTCACCTCTTTACCTTAGTATTCTATCAAACTAACATAATTTATGGAACTTTAATAGAATTTGAAAAAATTTGCTTTCTAATTGTTTGAAGAACCAGTAAAATGGGGATATAATTACATAGTTTGGAGGAATTAATATGATAGACGTAGCTTTCGTATGTCTTGGTAATATCTGCCGTTCTCCAATGGCTGAAGCAATCATGAGACAAAGACTACAAGACAGAGGTATAACTGGTGTCAAAGTTCACTCTCGTGGCACTGGAAAATGGAATTTAGGTGAGCCCCCTCACGAAGGGACTCAAAAGATTTTAAATACACACGGCATTCCATTTGATGGTATGATTAGTGAACTTTTTGAACCAACAGATGATTTTGACTATATTATTGCAATGGATCAAAGTAATGTAGAAAATATTAAAGCAATTAATCCTAGCATAAAAGGACAATTGTTCAAATTACTAGAATTTAGTAATATGAAAGAAAGTGATGTACCTGATCCATATTACACTAACAATTTCGAAGGTGTTTATAAAATGGTACAATCATCATGTGATAATTTAATTGATTACATCGTCAAAGATGCAAATTTGAAAGAGGGGTAAAATTATGGAAAACAAATTCATTCCTGGAGTATTATTAGGCGCTGTTATCGGTGGCGTAGCAACATTAGCTGATAAATCAACTCGTAATTCTTTAAAACAATCATTCTCAAATGTTAAAGAAGGTAAAAAATCTCAAAAACCTTCTAAAGTAAGTAGCATTAAAGATGAAGTTATGTACTGGAAAGATGTTATCGAAGAAATTCGTCGTAATAACCCAGAGTTAGAACGTTCTATTAAAGATGCAAAAGATACTTTTGTTAATAAAAAAAATGAACGTATTGGAAAATAATAGTTAATTATTAGATGAATTAGAATTTTGTAATAATAAATCACTATTTCTTAATTAACTATTCAAATAGAGTGAAGATATTCAATAACTGTTATCCCACTCCATTGAAACGGGGGTGAGTTTAGAGGTTGAGCTATTAAATGATTTTTAGCTTATTGGTAACTAAAATTAGTCTCCAATAACCAAAAATTAACTCAACTTCATCTCACTCCCTTTCTTTACAATTTTAATTAAATTAAAATGTGTTTAAATATAATATTCAAATTATTAAAGGAGATTGTTATGTCAAAGAAAGAAAAAACAAGTTCCAACTTCCTTAATTCTGCTAAAGAATATGAAGATAACAAAGATCAACAAAATAGTGATAACAAAATTAAAGTCGATCGTACATACATTGAACCTCAAGAATTTCAATCTAAGACACCAAAAAAGAAGAATCAGGTATTCTTCCTTTCAAGATTAAATAAACCTGCAAAGTATACTAAAGATTCGAACTTTTTCTCTTATTTGGTATATAGAATTGGTAAGGACGATGCATCAGGTTTAGCAGCTCAAATGACATATCACTTTGTTCTTGCTATGTTCCCTATGCTCATCTTCTTATTGACTTTATTACCAGTTTTTAATATCGATCAAAGTCGTATTACTGATATGTTAAGTAGTGCACCATCAGAAACATCATCAATTATTAAAAGTGTTATAGGCGATGTTACTAAAAATTCAAGTGGCGGCTTGCTATCTGTTGGTCTGATCTTAGCAATATGGTCTGCATCAAATGGTATGACTGCCATTATGAATTCATTTAACGTTGCTTACGATGTTGAAGATAGCCGAAATGGTATTTTACTTAAGCTTTTAAGTGTAGTATTTACTATTGTAATGGGATTTGTATTTTTAATAGCTATGGCTTTACCTACACTTGGTTCTGCTATTAGCCATTATTTATTCGGTCCATTAGGTTTAGACTCACAAATTAAATGGATATTTACTTTACTTAGAGTGGTATTACCTCTAATCATTATTTTACTATTATTTATAGTATTGTATTCGGTAGCACCTAATGTTAAAACTAAATTTCGTTCAGTATTACCAGGTGCAATATTTACATCAGTCATTTGGTTACTAGGTTCATTTGCATTTGGATGGTATATTTCTAACTTTGGTAATTATTCTAAAACTTATGGTAGTATCGCTGGTATTATTATTTTACTAATCTGGTTATACTTAACAAGCTTTATTATTATCATTGGAGCAGAAATTAATGCTATCATTCATCAACGTAATGTAATTAAAGGCGAAACACCTGAAGAAGCTGCTTTAAAACATGATGATAACAACCAAAATCATTATAATGAAGATACAACTTATGAATATAATGATAACCGTGAATTAGGTTCACAAGAAGATTATAATATCGATAAAGATGCTAAAGATAAGTACCAAGAAGATCAAAGTACAATTAAAGATAAAATTGTAGATAAATTTAAAAATAATGATTCAGAAGAAGATAAAAATTCTTAATTATTATATTAAAGGCCAAGACGGATTGATGTTTATCAACCGCTTGGCCTATTTGTTTGTGAAATTTTATATAATAAAATAACTATCTTTATTGGATAAGATTATGTTGAAATGCATAAATTACAGCTTGTGTTCTATCTTGTACTTCTAATTTACTTAATATATTACTAACATGTGTTTTAACAGTTTTAATTGTAATATGTGAAGCACTGGCAATTTCCTGATTGGAATAACCTTTTGCAATTAATAATAAGATTTCCATTTCTCTTTCTGTTAACATTTCGTATAATTCTGCGCGTTTTTTCATTCTATTTCGCATTTTCACTAATACTTCTGGTTCAAAAACAGATTCACCATTATAAGTTTTACGAACCGCTTCAGCTATATCACTTGCACTAGTTGTTTTTAAAATATAACTATCTACACCTGCATCTAAAGCACGATAAACTTCTTTATCTTCAATAAAACTTGTTAACATTACTACTTTAATTTGCGGTAAATCTTTTTTTATTTCTGTTGTAGCTTCTACACCATCCATATCATCCATTAGTAAATCCATCAATATTAAATCGGGTTGCAATTCATGCGCTTTAGCTATTGCATCTTTACCAGATTCTCCTTCACCTACTACTTCAATGTCGGATTGTGTTGATAAATAACTTGATATCCCTATCCTTACCATTTCATGGTCATCTACAAATAATACTTTAATCGCCATAAGAATCCTCCTTGTTCAATGGGGCTTTAACTTCTATACGTGTTCCGGAATCAGGTAACGAAACGATATGGAATGTAGCACCAATTTCTAATGCACGTTCTCTCATATTTTTTAAACCATAGCTTTGTTCCAATTTTTCATCAACATTAAACCCTTTACCATTATCTTGTATACGTAATAATAAATAATCTTGCTTATTAAATAGTTCAACCGTCACTCTAGTGCCATTAGAATGTCTTAATGTATTTGAAATAGCTTCTTGAGTAATTCTAAATAAATGATCTTCGATACCTTTAGGAACTTTAAATTCTTGTATTTCATGTACAACTTTCATCGGAACTTTCTTTTGAAGATCTATAACTAAATCTTTAATTCCTTCACCTAAGGACTTATCTTTCAACCCTAGAGGTCGTAAATGTAATAATAAAGCTCTCATTTCAAGTTGTGAATCTTGTACCATTTTCTCTAAAACTGGAATTTGTTGGTCTAATGGGGGTTCTAATTTAGTTTCTTTAATCGCTGATAACATCATACTCGCAGCGAATAATTGTTGACTTACTGAGTCATGTAATTCTCTAGCTAGACGTTGTCTTTCGTCTTCAATAATCTTTTTAACTTTTACATCGTTCATGTTGTAGTTTTCATTAGTTAAGTTTTGTGTTTTCATTCTTAATCGATGTAATTCCTGATTTAATGGTACAAGTGTATGATATATTTCCAGCGTTTCACTATATAATTCAATATTTTGGTCATTGATACCAACTGTTTCACCTTCAATAGATCGTTCTATTTGAGAATTAATCCAGTCATTCTGTTGATTAATTTTATAAGCTAAAACGGAACCTACAATGATACATAATAATATCACGATGATGTTTAAAAATAAGAATACAGGTATGCCAAAAATCTGTGTATAGAACATACCTTGAAAATAGATGATGTTAACAAATACTTTATCAATAAATAAAAATGCGGTTAACATACTATACGTTAAAATGAGCATAGAGCCTATTGCTCTTATATAGTGATTCATCTATAAATCACCTCTACGTCTCCAATAAATGTTGATACGTAGACATTGACAGTGTAATTTTCTTCTTTAGTTTTCTCTTCAACATGTATATTATTATTCTCTATTTTATATGATTTTTCATTAACATATGCTGATCCATAAAATGCAGCTGCATGTATATTGATATTATAATTTAATGGTACGATCACTTGTACCTTACCTAATATATGTCTAACAACAATAGTATTATTATCTTTGATATTTGCTGCTTTTGTTAAATCAATATGAATGTCACCAATTCCATGTTGAATTTGGACATCTTCCCATTTATATACATAGACAGGTGTTCGTTGTTCTCCAAACCATTTCTGTTTAATGAATGCTGGAGATGACACTTCCTCTTCTGTTGCCGTTACTTTTAATGGTTTGAATTTAAAAATTAAGTATCTAACAATTAGCAATAATAAAAATATAAATAAAATGATAATCGTATATTTATTAGACAATAAAGTGAAAGCGATTAATAGTGCACCGATCCAAAATGCAAGCAAGCCCCTCACTTTATGAAAATATATATATCCTACATAAACTAGCACGCATCCTAATAGTAAAACGAGTAGGAACCCTATCTTTTCAAAGAATATATAATAAAAATTAGCAATAATCATTAATGCTGTAAAAACTATCAACAATTCTGTTGATATATATTTATGGGTCATGGTTCGCCACCTTTCTATGCCACAGCACTCATATAATGAATTAAATGACACTCTTTTTCAATAGTCATTTTTTCTTTTGTCTGTTCACTTATTTTAGTTTCTATTTGTGCATAATAAGCCTCAATATGATTTAAGTAATTTCTTAATGCTGCAATTTCATGATCATGTACTTCTTCTGCACATTGGATATTATATAAATCTGCTATATCTATATATTTATTTTCTAATGCTAAAGATATACTGTCAATTAACTTTTTGAGCTGTGCTCTCTTCCCATTTAAATATGCTATATAACTTTCAATACTTTTTATTTTTTTATCTAGTTTCATTTTATATTCATCGATATTATATCTTAATGACGATTTAAAAATGTGATTTAAATAATTCTCCATATAATTCATAGAACCACCTCATCATTGATTAGGTTCTATTATAAAACAATTCCGAAACCTTAAGTAATAGGCTCCGGAACCATATCGTATTAGTCCTTTAGTCCTAGATTAAATCATAATCATTTACTTTAATTATTTAAGGACTGTCTTAATTTTATATTAATTATCTATTTTTGTTGTTAGTAAAGGACCATCTTTAGTAACAATGACAGTATGTTCAATTTGAGCAACATAACTTTTATCACTTGTTTCAAATGCCCATTCATTTTTACCTTCAGTTACAAACGTAGCTTTAGATGAAATAAATGGCTCAACTGCAATGACAAGTCCTTCTTTTAATAATGTTTTATCTTTTGGATCATAGTAGTTCATGACATGATTAGGTGCTTCATGTAATGATTGACCTACTCCGTGACCTGTTAAATTCTTAATAACTGTTAAATCATTTTGACGCGCAGTTGCATGAACTGCTTTACCAATATTACTTAATTTCGTGCCTGGTTTCACTTTAGCCATTGCATTTTCAAATGCCATTGTCGCTACATCACATACCTTTTGTTTTAAAGGATCTGATGCTTCACCTACAACAAATGAAATGCCTGTATCAGCATAAAATCCGTTTTTTAGTGCTGATACATCAATATTAACTAAGTCACCTTCACGAATAATACGTTTCCCTGGAATACCATGAGCGACTTCTTCATTCACACTAATACATGTTTGACCTGGGAAGTTTTCGTCATGAATTGGTGCAGATAATGCGCCATGTTCTTCAAACAATTCTTTTGCAATATTGTCTAATTCTTTAGTTGTAATGCCTGGTTTAGTTTCAGCTTGCATTGTATCTCTTACTTTAGCGCAAATATATCCAATTTCTTTTAGAGCTTGTAGTTCTTCATCTGTTTTTACAATCATTTTTATCCCGTTCCTTTATATTTATATTCTATCTTATTATAGCAAAAATTTTTTGATATACTAAATATGAATGCATTATAAAGTATTTATTTTGTTTGTATAAGAAAGAGAATTTGAAAAAGCGATCTACGTTTTAAAAATTCCCTTTTTAAGGGGGACAACAACTTGAATGAAAAATGGTATAAACATATTATTGGTGCACGTACAATTAAGACAGGCTTAGCAACCTTCTTTACTACTGTGTTTTGTATGTTATTAAACTTAACACCAATTTTTGCCATATTAACAGCAATCGTAACCATAGAGCCTACTGCTAAAGCATCTATTAAAAAAGGCTATCGTCGTTTACCAGCTACAGTTATTGGAGCTTTATTTGCTGTTGTATTTACATTTATTTTTGGGGATCAATCACCGTTTGCATACGCCTGTAGTGCAACGTTTACGATATTGGCTTGTACTAAATTAAATCTACAAGTTGGTACAACAGTTGCTGTTTTAACTTCAGTTGCTATAATACCTGGTATACATGAAGCTTATGTATTTAATTTCTTTTCACGTTTATTAACTGCTTTAATTGGACTTGTTACTGCAGGACTTGTAAATTTTATGATTTTACCGCCTAAATACTATAGTCAATTAGAAGATAATCTATATAGATCTGAAGATAAAATGTATGACTTATTTAACCAACGTTGTCATGAGTTACTACTTGGACGATTTCAATCTGATAAAAGTAATAAAAAAATCATTCAAATTAGTAACTTAAACCAAAAAATTGACTTATTAACTGGATATCAACGTGATGAACTTACTTATCATCAAAATAAAGCCGAAGATTGGAAAAAGCTTAATAAACTAACTAGTAGGGCTTATACTAATAGATTATTAATGACACACCTAGCCAATATTATTTATTTACCTAAAGATGCCTATGTATTCTTTACTCCAGATGAAAAGTTAGCAATATTAAAAATAAGTACAAGTATTAGCCACATTCTATGTGATGGTACATTTAAGCGTGAACGTAAATCAGCTTCAACTTTAAAATCTTCAGTAAAACAACTTGAAGAATTCGATCAGAATCAAATTAAAAGTCATCTTATATATGAAATTTTATTAATCTATAAAATATTAGATCATCGCTATGCGTAAAAAATATTTTCAAATGAAAGAGACTGGGACATAAATCCTAGAAAAATAGCCAGTCAATGAGTTTATCCAAAAAACTCATTGACTGGCTTCTTTATTTATAATACTTCGTATTATCGGCTCGCTTTCTTAGGGGACAGCTTCAGCCTGTAGTCTTCAGCTTGTCCTGTTCCCTTAAGAGTCTCGCCAAAATACATCGAATTTATATGTAATTTTACATCAAAACACTTTAAAAAATAAGGCCCTTTCGTATAATTTAATAAACATCACTAAACTAAATTAACGAGGTGCCTTATGTATAAAGATTATAACATGACTCAACTTACACTACCAATGGAAACTTCAGTTCTTATCCCCACAAATGATATGTCACGACATGTTTTAATACTTATTTATTTTTGTTTGCACGATCAATTAAAACTTGTTTAGCCGCTTCTTCTTCTGTGTTGTCTAATTGTTTTGGTTCAAATGGAATACCTTTTCTTTCACAGGCTTTCTCTAATAGGTAATCAGTGATTTCATGATTTTTAGGTAAAATCGGACCATGTAAATATGTTCCTAATAAGTTCTTATAATGAATACCTTCTTGTCGATCTGTATCATTATTACCGTATCCATGTGTCACATGTCCTAAAGTACCAAAATTATGGAATGTTCTACCGCCATGGTTTTCAAATCCTACAATTGTACCAAATGTATCACTTTCTATAATAATATCTCCAGTTAAGCGATTTTCTTTGGATTCAGTATAAAAGTCTAAAATGCCTAAACCATCAAGTTCTGTCCCATCAGGTGTAATATATTTTGTTCCTAAAAATTGATAGCCACCACAAATTGTCAGACCTGGCATACCATCTTCAATTGCTTCTTTCAGTGGTGTTTTAATTTTACTTAATTGTTTCGTTGCTAGTGATTGTTCACGATCACTTCCCCCACCGATAAAGAAGATATCACAGTCATCAAATGTAACATTGTCTGTTTCATTGATTTCAACAACTTTAAGCTGAATACCACGTTTTTTAGCTCTCATTTTTAATGCGATAATATTACCTATATCGCTATATAAGTTTAATTTATCAGACATAAAATGATAAATTGTCAATTCATGCTTCATTATGATTGTCCTCCTTCAAAAGAACGATTCAATTGTTCTAGCATTGGTGATAATGAAGTATAGTTTGGAATGGCAACAGTAAATCCTGTGTAATCCATTGTTTTAGCAGTTGCTTTATAAATATCTCTTTCAAGTACTACTGGAACATCTACTTCTGCTAATTTCAATCTTAATTGTAATTCTTCAGCACGATTTCCTGTTACTATGATAGCTTCTATATCTTGATTACTTAACTTCTCAAAATCAGCATCATATATCCAAGAAGTGTCTCGACCATCTGCAGCATTGTCATTTAAACTAATAACATACACTTTACGTCCTTCTAATTGTTCACCTACTGATAAGCTAGCATTCATTCCAGCTGGATTTTTCGCTAAGTTAATCATTGCTTCTTTTTGGTTCAATGAGAAGTATTGCATACGTCCATTGTCAGAGGTATATGTTTCAAAACCTTTTTGAATAGATTCATCATTTAAACCAAGTTCTCTTAAAACAGTATATGCTGCTAGCGCATTATAAGCATTAAAATCCCCTGCTATTTTCATATTAAATGACGTTTCACCAATATTTAATTTAAGGAATGGTGAAGTTTCAAATGAAGTCACTTCATATTTAGGTTGTTCACGCTTAAATCCGCATTCACAATGATAATGACCGATTTGATTGTAATGGATATAATCGTATTCAAGTAAACGACCACAATTTGGACAATATCTACTTTCGTTCATAGTACTTTGTTCAAATTCATGTGCGTGTGCTTTCATGCCATAATAAACACGTGTTTCACTAGCAATTTTAAGACGACTAACAAACGGGTCATCGGCATTTAATAATAATTTGATACCTTTATCGCTAATTGATTTAGCAATATTGTTAACCATGATGTCTATTTCACCAAATCTGTCCATTTGGTCTCTAAAGAAGTTGGTAAATACCATCATTGACGGCGTTACTTCTTTAAGTACTCGTGGTATTGATCCCTCATCTATTTCAATAATTGCAATTTTTGTTTGCTTTGTTGTTTGCATAATAAAGGCGGATGTAATTCCTGCTGCCATGTTCGCACCTTCATTGTTATGGATAATATCGATATGATTGGCTTTTAATGTGTGTCCAATTAAGTTAGATGTCGTCGTTTTTCCGTTAGTACCACTAATAAATACAATATCATCTACTTGTTCGGCTAATTTTCTTAATATATTTTGATCGACTCTACGTGCGATTTGACCTGGTAAGTCAGTTCCATTTTTACCCACGGCTCTACTTGCCTTACGCGCTAACTTCGCTAAATGGGTTGCAGTCCATTGTCTCATTTGTTTCCTCCCTATTACTATTCACTCGCATAATTATAACACGCAGAGGGTATAACTAAAAAGATTCTCAATTAAAAAGATAAAAATGCACCCTAGATTATAATAATTATTATTTACGAATGAGAATAAGTTTGTTATACTCAGTTTAGTTAGTAAGGAAAGTAATTAAATTATTTAATATGAGGTGAATAAAAATGTTAAACAAAGAACTTTTAGATGCATTAAATGAACAAATGAATCATGAGTATTTTGCTGCTCACGCATATATGGCGATGGCATCTTATTGCGATTCAGAATCATATGAAGGTTTCGCAAATTTCTACATTCAACAAGCAAAAGAAGAAAGATTCCATGGTAAAAAAATCTATGACTACATTAATGATCGTGGTGGTCATGCTAAATTTACAGCATTACCAGCACCTAAAGTTGATTTCAATTCTATTTTAGAAACATTTAAAGATGGTTTAGCTCAAGAACAAGATGTTACAAAACGTTTCTATAATTTATCTGAAATTGCACATAGAGAAAAAGACTACGCTACTATTTCATTCTTAAATTGGTTCTTAGATGAACAAGTTGAAGAAGAATCAATGTTTGAAACACACATCGATTATTTAAATCGTATCGGCGACGATTGCAATACTTTATATCTTTATGAAAAAGAACTAGCAACACGTTCATTCGACGAAGAATAATACAATTAGGTTTTATTGAACTCTAAAAGTTATTTTTTAATAGTTGAATAATAACTAAAAGGTTTGTTTCCTAACTTATTTAGGAGACAAACCTTTTCTTTTTTGAGGAGGTTGTGGTGCTTTCCTTATTACTTCTTTAATTGGTTGTTCTACATAAGTGATATGTGTCATTTTGGTATAGACCATCTATTCATCCTTATCCTATTTTAATAAGTATTAACTCAGCTCAATCTCTAATTGAAAATATTTTTGTGAAATCTGATTTATTATGATTTATACTCATTTTGATGTAAAGTAAATGATATTAGTCATGTATTAAAGGAGTTGTCATATACAAAATGAAAAATGCATTTGTTGCGTTGGACTTTGAAACTGCTAACGGTAAACGTACCAGTATCTGTTCAGTAGGTATGGTCAAAGTCATTGATAATAAAATTACAGAATCATTCCATACATTAGTTAATCCAAATGATTACTTCTCAGAACAAAATATTAATGTTCATGGTATTCACCCTGAAGATGTAGTCTCTTCTCCTGATTTCGCTTATGTATATCCATATATGATGCA
This sequence comes from Staphylococcus pasteuri, assembly GCF_030547725.1. Classification (NCBI taxonomy): domain Bacteria; kingdom Bacillati; phylum Bacillota; class Bacilli; order Caryophanales; family Staphylococcaceae; genus Staphylococcus; species Staphylococcus pasteuri. Next base: position 30,570 of record NZ_JAUOQO010000008.1, read on the forward strand.
ATTTATAGAGGAACTTCCCGTAGTTGCACATAATGCAGCATTTGATATGAATGTATTGCATCAAAGTATTCAATCAATTGGTTTAGAAACACCCCATCTTACCTATTTCTGTTCATATCAATTGGCCAAACGCACGGTTCAATCTCACCGATATGGATTGAAACATATGATGGATTTTTATAAGTTAGATTTTCATGGTCATCATGATGCATTAAATGATGCTAAAGCTTGTGCTATGATTACATTTCGATTATTAAAACACTATGATGATTTGTCTAGTATGTTAAATATTTATGGTAAAGATTTAAAAGATAAAGGCTAATAATGAAGTATTTTACTTACATTACTAGCCTTTATAAAAAGTCATATATTGTCATATTTCGATAAGCTGATTGCTCTAAATTTCCTACTGTTACACCAATTAATCGGATTGGTATATCAGGATCTTTTAATTCTGTATAAAGCGTATAAGCAATATTATATATATCAGTCTCTGAATTAACTGGATCTCTTAGACTTGTCTGCTTTGAGAGTGTTTCATATTGGTATGTTTTAATTTTAACTGTCACCGTTTTTCCGGATTTTTGTAATTTATTAAGTCTCTCTGCTGTTTTCCCTGATAATTCCCAAACCTTTCTCAAGATTTCATCATCATCATTTACGTCTGTTGCAAAAGTACGTTCAGTTCTAACTGACTTACGTATTCTTGTAGCTTTCACCTCATTGTAATCTATACCTCTTGCCTTATTATATAGACCTCGTCCTCTCTTACCAAATAAACGTATTAATTCAAACTCATCCTTATTATATAAATCTTGCCCTGTAAAGATATTATTATTATGCATAACCTTTTCAGACGCTTTACCTACTCCTGGAAATTCCCCTATGTCCAAATTCATTAATATATCGTGAACGTTGTTATAATCTATCACTGTAATACCATTGGGTTTATTCATACCACTTGCTAATTTAGCTAAAAATTTATTATAAGAAACTCCTGCTGAAGCAGTTAATTCTGTTTGTTCTAAAATATCTCTTCTAATGAAATTAGCAATTGTTGACGCAGGTAAATCCGGTCTAACTAGATGTGTTATATCTAAATACGCTTCATCTAATGACATAGGTTCAACTATTTCAGTATAACTACGAAATATATCCATTATTTGTTTAGATGCTTCTCTATATGCATCAAATCTACTCGTAACATAATAACCATTCGGGCATAATTTATGCGCTTGAGACATGGGCATAGCTGAATGTACACCGTATTTTCTTGCTTCATATGATGCTGTGGAAACCACACCCCTATTACTTGCTTTGCCACCGACGATCACAGGTTTTCCTTTTAATTTTGGATTATCTCTCATTTCAACTTGTGCAAAAAAGTAATCCATATCAATGTGTATAATCCTTCTTTCTTCCATGTATTCACCGCCTTTCGTTCACTATTGTCTATTACTCTCATTATAAATTGTAAGACAACATTTCACGAACTTCATGCTTTGTTTTACAAAACAAAAATACCACCTCCTCAAATTAGAGGGGCGGTATTATACCTTTTTCATTATTCATGATGCATTTCATTAGGTTTATGTTGGTATAAATATAAACCTTCATCGTATTTTTGAATATATTTAAATTTACTAGCAAGTGCAAGGGAAACTAATAAAATATCAAATACACAATAACCAACGTGAATACTAAACATAAATATTAATGATGAGTAGGCATATGTGCTAATAAGTACTAACAATATAGAACTAATGATAATTAATGGAGCTAACATGATTATGCTAAATTGCCATCTATTAAAGCAACTTTCAGTATATTGCAATATCATTGTTCCCTTTTTATATTTCAATTGAGGCTTTTCACCTTTAGAAAATAAAATGAATAAAATATGATGTATAAATTCATGAACAATTAATAAAATCACAAATCCCGCAAAACCATAAACTAGATTTAATAAAATATTTTGTTCTATAATATGAGTTATTTTGTAAGCCCATTTATATGTAAATAAAATAACAAACATAACTAGTACTATTTGCATTAATACAAAACGACGTAAGTTTATTTTATCTGGAAACAAATCAATTTTATGCACAACCAACCCTCCATTTATCTCTAAATTTAACATTAGTATACAACGTTTAATAGCGATACTAAAGCTATTTTCAAGAAAGTAAGTTGCTTGTAATATAATTTTAATAATCGTCTTTATATAGCAATCAACAATAGTTAAAACAGACTATTTTCTTTCAAATAATGCAACTGTTTCTATATGAGTCGTTTGTGGGAACATATCTACTGGAGTAATTTCTTTCAAATCATATTGTTGACTAAGTAATTGTGCATCACGTTGTTGTGTAGACGGATTACAAGAAATATATACAATACGCTTAGGATTTAATTCTAATAACGTTTTAATGAAAGTTTCATCGCAACCTTTTCTTGGTGGATCGACCATTACTACATCTGGTCTTATTCCTTCTGCTTTCCATTTTAGAATAACTTCTTCTGCTTTCCCACAGACAAAAGTTGTATTTTCTAATTGGTTTATAGTCGCATTTTCTTCTGCGTCTTTGATTGCAGATGGTACGACTTCCACACCATAAACGTGCTTAGATTTTCCTGCCATATATAAACCAATTGTTCCTATACCACAATACGTATCCAAAACAATTTCATTGCCCGTTAACTGAGCGTATTCTAATGCTTGGTTATATAGTTTTTCAGTTTGATGTGAATTAATTTGATAGAAAGATTGATCGCTAATATTAAATGTTATTTCACTTAGCTTATCTTCAATTTCATCAGTACCATAAAGTGTAATAGATTTACGCCCCATAATAACATTTGAATGTGCATCGTTGATATTTTGTTTAATACTTGTTACATTGGGATGCAATTTAACTAACGCTTCTACTAATTGATTGGCTTGTTTGAATGCTTTGCCATTAGTAACTAATATAATCATCATTTGATTTGTATAATGACCTGTTCGTACAACCAAATGACGTAGTAAACCTTTTTTAGTCTTTTCATTATAAACACTGATATTAAGTTCAGATATGAGTTGTTTTACATCATTCATAACTTGTTGATGTTTCTCATCTTGAATTAAGCAACTATCCATGTCAATAATGTCATGGCTACGTTGGCGGTAAAACCCCATTTTAGGTTTTTTATCATTATTTAAACCAATTGGTATTTGTGATTTATTTCTATATCTCCACGGGTCTTCCATTCCAACAGTATCGTGTATAACTGTATCGTTAAATGACCCTTTTCGATGAAATAAATTGATGACTTGCTCTTTTTTCATTGTGAGTTGCGCTTGGTACGTCATATGCTGAAGCTGGCATCCGCCGCATTTATCATAATAAACACAAGGGGGTTCTACACGAGAATCACTCTCTACAATTACATTCAGAAGTTTACCTATCGCAAAATTTTTCTTCACTTTAATAATTTTGTATTCTATTGTTTCGTTAATTAAGGCATTAGGAACAAATATAGGATATCTATCAATTTTGACAACACCATGTCCTTCATGAGTTAAATCTAACACTTGGCCTGTTTTTATTTCATTTTTCTTTAATGTTTCCAATTTCTTTCCCCCACATATGAAAAGGCTAGGACATGTTATTTTTACTATCCTAACCTTGTGTTAATTTCATATTTATTATTATTTGTCTTCATTCTGTTGATGATCTTCTGATTTTAACTGTGGTGTTACTGTTGGTTGATCAATTAATTCTTCATTATGAATGTCATGAGGTGTAAATACATCAATATGTCGTTCTAAATTCAAGAAGTTTGCTGGTAATTTACCACCATATTCGCCATCAACATTAAGTTGCATATCTGTAAACGATGAAATATTGATTGATTTTGCTTTTTCATATATTACTTTAGGATGTTTTGTATGTTCGCCTCTTGATGCTAAGGTCATGATATGCCCTAATTCTGCTAGGTTAGCTTTTTCAACAATAATTAATGTGTAATAACCATCGTCTAATTTTGCATCAGGAACTAATTTTTCAAATCCTGCCATAGAATTTGTTAAACCTAATAAGAATAATAATGCTTCACCTTGAAAGACTTTATCATCATATTCAATGCGTAAGTCAACTGCCTTCATTTGTGGTAACATTTCGAATCCTTTAATGTAATAGGCAAATGATCCTACGATTGACTTTAATTTACTAGGTGTTTCATATGATACCTGTGTAAGTTGGCCACCTGCTGCTAAATTGATAAAATAACGATTGTTCATTTTACCGATATCAACTTTAGTACTATGACCTTCAATAATCACATCTAAGGCACCCATAATATCATTTGGTAAATGTAAGGCACGTCCAAAATCATTTACTGTACCCATAGGTATAATACCCAATCTAGGTCTATTAGGTTGTTCTGCAATACCATTTACAACTTCATTTAAGGTTCCATCCCCACCAGCAACAATTAAGATATCATAATTGTTATCGAGTGCACGTTCTGCTTCAAGAGTCGCATCACCTTCACGCTCTGTTGCATAGGCACTAGTTTCATATCCAGCTTTTTCTAATTTTATTAAAACATCAGGTAACATTCGTTTAAAAAGTTCTTTACCAGATGTCGGGTTATAAATAATTCTTGCTCGTTTTCTCATATCATATCCCTCGACTTCATATACTCATATTCAATATTAAATGATTTACTCACGAGTTAAAAGTATTTTTTAGAAAAACTTGGTACTTTAGTACCTTAGTTTTTCTTATGCATTAGCTTTAGCTAAGGCGTTCCTCTATTTTCTTAGCAATTTATTGCTTAGAAGTTCTTATGCATTAGCTTTAGCTAAGGCGTTCCTTAGCGTTCCTTAGCTTTCCTGGTACTTTAGTACCTTAGTTTTTCTTATGCATTAGATTCATCTAAGGCGTTCCTCTATTTTCTTATGCATGAACTTTAATTCAAATGTTATTTTATGTACCTAATAGCTTTAACTATTAGGTAAGTCATACTAATTTTGCTTTGCAAAAAAGTATGGCTTTGTATGAATGAACTTTAATTCAGTCGTTCTTATATATATCTATTAACTAAGTCATCACTCTTCATTCTACAAAAAGAAACACTAAAAAACTCCTACAACAATTAGTTTACACTAATCGTTATAGGAGCAAAAATCAAACCTATTATCTTTTATCTAATTCTTGTTTTAATAATTGATTTACTTTTTGAGGGTTAGCTTGTCCTTTTGAAGCTTTCATAATTTGTCCAACTAAGAAGCCCATTGCTTTACCCTTACCATTTTTATAATCTTCGACTGATTGTGGATTATTATCTAATGCTTCATTAACAAATTTTAATAAAGTTGCTTCGTCAGAAATTTGAACTAAGCCTTTATCTTCCATAATTTGTTTAGCGTCTCCACCGTTTTCAGCTAATTCTGGGAAGACTTTTTTAGCAATTTTACTGCTCATTGTTCCGTCTTCGATTAATTTAATCATACCTGCTAAGTTTTCTGGAGTTAATTTAGTATCTAGTAAATCAACTTGATTTTTGTTCAAGTATTCGTTTACGCCACCCATTAACCAGTTTGAAGTTAATTTTACATCTGCTCCATGTTCAATTGCACCTTCAAAGAAATCAGACATTTCTTTTGTAAGTGTTAATACATGTGCATCATATTCGGGTAATCCTAAATCATTAACATATTTAGCTTTACGTTCATCAGGTAATTCTGGAATAGTTTGACGAACACGTTCTTTCCACTCATCATCAACATATAAAGGTACAATGTCTGGTTCTGGGAAGTAACGATAATCGTCAGATCCTTCTTTTACACGCATTAAAATTGTTTTACCAGTTGATTCATCAAAACGACGTGTTTCTTGGCCAATTTCTCCACCATTTAATAATTCTTCTTCTTGACGTTTTTCTTCATACTCTAAACCTTTACGAACATAGTTAAATGAGTTTAAGTTTTTCAATTCAGCTTTTGTACCGAATTCTTCTTGACCATAAGGACGTAAAGAAATGTTAGCATCACAACGTAATGAACCTTCTTCCATTTTACAGTCAGATACGCCAGTATATTGAATGATAGAACGTAATTTTTCTAAATAAGCATATGCCTCTTGTGGAGAACGAATATCTGGTTCAGACACAATTTCAATTAATGGTGTACCTTGACGGTTTAAATCAACTAATGAGTAACCATCTTTATGTGTTGATTTACCAGCATCTTCTTCCATGTGTAAACGAGTAATACCAATACGTTTCGTTTTTCCGTCTACTTCGATATCAATGTACCCATTTTCACCAATTGGTTCATCAAATTGAGAAATTTGATATGCTTTTGGATTATCTGGGTAGAAATAGTTTTTACGGTCAAATTTAGAATTAGTTGCGATATCCATATTTAAAGCCATTGACGCACGCATTGCCCAATCTACTGCTCTTCTATTTACAACAGGTAATACACCAGGGTATGCAAGGTCAATTACATTAGTATTTGAGTTAGGTTCTGCTCCAAAATGCGCTGGTGATGGAGAGAACATTTTTGAGTCTGTTTTTAGCTCAACGTGAACTTCAAGTCCGATAACTGTTTCAAAATGCATTATTTCCACTCCTTATAATTTTTCATAAGCGTCATGTAAGTTGAATTGTGTTTCATATTGGTATGCAACACGATATAACGTCTTTTCATCGAACGGTTTACCTATAAATTGTAATCCAATTGGGCGTCCGTTTGATTGTCCACAAGGAACAGAAATACCTGGTAAACCTGCTAAGTTAACTGGTGTTGTTAATAAGTCATTAGCATACATTGTCAATGGATCGTCAATTTCGTCACCTAAATCAAATGCAGTTGTTGGTGCTGTTGGTCCTACTACAACATCATAATTTTCGAACACTTTATCAAAATCATTTTTAATTAAAGTTCTAACTTTTTGTGATTTTTTATAATAAGCGTCATAATAACCTGAACTTAATGCAAATGTACCTAAGAAGATACGGCGTTTCACTTCATCACCGAAACCTTCTGATCTAGACATTTTGTATAATTCTTCAAGTGATTGTGCTTCTTTTGAATGATAACCATAACGAATACCATCAAAGCGAGCTAAGTTAGCTGATGCTTCTGAAGATGCAATTACATAATATGATGGTATACCATATTTAGTATTTGGTAATGATACTTCTTCTACTTCAGCACCTAGTGATTTTAATGTTTCTACAGCATTTTTAACTGATTTTTTAACATCTTCACTAACACCTTCACCTAAATATTCTTTAGGTAAAGCTACTTTTAAGCCTTTAATATCTTTACCAATTTCAGAAGTGAAGTCTACATCATCAACTGGTGCACTAGTAGAGTCATTAGCATCTATTCCAGAAATTGCTTCTAAAACTAAAGCATTATCTTTAACATTACGTGTTAATGGTCCAATTTGGTCCAATGAAGATGCGAATGCAACTAGCCCAAAACGTGATACACGACCATAAGTTGGTTTCATACCTACGATTCCACAGTATGAAGCTGGTTGACGAATAGAACCACCAGTATCTGAACCTAAACTAAATGGTACTAATCCTGCTGCTACAGCTGCTGCTGAACCACCAGAAGATCCACCAGGTACAGCTGAGTGATCAAATGGATTTACAGTTTTCTTGAAATAAGATGTTTCTGTTGAACCACCCATCGCGAATTCATCCATATTTAATTTACCAATTAATACAGCATTTTCATTATGCAATTTGTTCATAACTGTAGATTCATAAATTGGTACAAAACCTTCTAACATTTTGCTTGCACAAGTAGTTTCTAAATCTTTTGTGATGATATTATCTTTAATTCCCATTGGGATACCAAATAACTTACCTTCCATTTGGTCTTTCTCTTGTAATTCATCTAATTCTTGTGCTTTTTTCATTGCGTTTTCTTTATCTAAAGCTAAGAAAGATTTAATTGTTGGATCTGTTTCTTCAATTGCATCATAAATATCACTAACTATTTGTGATGGCTTAATTTCTTTATTTTTAATTAAAGTTAATAAATTCTCAACAGACTCATAGCGAATACTCATCTTAAGCGTCCTCCTCATTCATGATGGCTGGAACTTTAAATTGTCCATTTTCAGTTTCTTTTGCATTTTTTAATGCTAATTCTTGAGGAATGCCCTCGATAGCTTTATCTTCACGTAATACATTTTGTAAATCTAATACATGATATGTTGGTTCTACACCTTCTGTATCAGCACTATCATTTTGTTTAGCAAAATCTAAAATACTTTCTAATGTATTGGCCATTTCATCCGTTTCTTCAGGAGAAATTTGAAGTCTGGCTAAATTAGCTATATGTTCAACTTCTTCACGTGTTACTTTAGTCATTAAATAAAAGCCTCCTTATTACTCATTCATCACTAAATTGTATCAAATATTCATTTAAAAATCTAAGCATTTATTGATTGAGAGTAATTTAAATAACTCATTTCATATCTTAGGTTGATATTTATTCAAATATTGGAGTGAAATAAACTCGAACCACATCGATTGTTAATTGTGTTTTTGTTACTTATTTATAAATAAAAGCATATTTATTAAAAAAATATCACTAAGTATATCTTTGGTTACATTATTATGCATAATTAATAAACAATAAACAACACACATTTATTAAAGTACCCTCTTTATATAAAGCATTTAAAGTTGATTAAAAACAAAATTTTATTTTTTCACTTTTCTAAACATTTAACTATAATGTGTAATATTACATGTGACACAAATAAATACTTATATAAGGGAGTGTTTAAAATGCTATATTTGGGGACAGCACTTAATCAGCAAGTGAATGCAAATTGGCAAACCTATATTATGATTGCCATTTACTTCATTATTTTACTTATTATTGGGTTTTATGGTTACAAACAAGCTACTGGTAATTTAAGCGAGTTTATGTTGGGCGGTCGTAGTATAGGACCTTATATCACTGCATTATCTGCAGGAGCTTCTGATATGAGCGGTTGGATGATTATGGGGTTACCGGGGTCGGTATATAGCACTGGTTTATCTGCGATGTGGATAACAATTGGATTAACACTTGGCGCCTATATCAATTATTGGGTCGTTGCACCTAGGTTAAGAGTTTATACAGAAATAGCGGGAGATGCTATCACCCTTCCAGATTTCTTTAAAAACAGATTAAATGACCAACAAAATATCATTAAAATTATTTCAGGTTTAATTATTGTTATATTTTTTACGTTATATACGCACTCTGGATTTGTTTCAGGTGGAAAGTTATTTGAAAGTGCGTTCGGCTTAAATTATCATTATGGATTAATACTTGTAGCTATTATAGTAATTTTCTACACTTTCTTTGGAGGATACTTAGCCGTATCAATTACAGACTTTTTTCAGGGTGTTATTATGCTAATCGCCATGGTTATGGTACCAATTGTTGCGATGATGCAGTTAAATGGTTTAGATACTTTTAGTAGAGTTGCTGAAATGAAACCTACTAATATGGATATTTTTAAAGGGACAACAGTATTTGGAATTATTTCGTTATTTTCATGGGGCTTAGGCTATTTTGGACAACCTCATATTATCGTACGTTTTATGTCTATTAAATCACATAAATTATTACCTAAAGCAAGACGTCTAGGTATTAGTTGGATGGCTATCGGACTTTTAGGAGCAGTAGGCGTTGGATTAACAGGTATTGCATTTATATCAGAAAGAAATATAAAAATGGAAGATCCAGAAACGTTATTTATTATTATGAGTCAAATTTTATTCCACCCACTTGTTGGCGGATTTTTACTTGCTGCAATTTTAGCAGCCATTATGAGTACTATTTCTTCACAATTATTAGTTACTTCAAGTTCTTTAACCGAAGATTTTTATAAACTTATTCGCGGTGAAGAAAAAGCAGCTACTCATCAAAAAGAGTTTGTAATGGTTGGTAGATTATCAGTATTAATTGTTGCCATTATTGCAATTGTCATTGCGTGGTACCCAAATGACACTATTCTTAATTTAGTTGGTAATGCATGGGCTGGCTTTGGTGCATCATTTAGCCCGTTAGTATTATTTTCATTATATTGGAAAGATTTAACTAGAGCTGGTGCAATTAGTGGAATGATTAGCGGAGCATTGGTAGTTATTATTTGGATTGCTTGGATTAAACCTCTAGCTTCTATCAATGAATTATTAGGTATGTATGAAATCATTCCTGGATTTATAGTAAGTGTCATCGTTACTTATGTCGTAAGTAAATTAACAGCTAAACCAGGTGACTTTGTAAATAACGATTTAGCTAAAGTGAAACAAATTGTTAAAGAAAAATAGAAACGAATATATTAGGGTCCGAGAACTTTATATCTCGGACCCTAATTTTTAGTTAAATTTAATTATGGTAAATGTGTACTTCTGGTTCTTTATCGTCTTTATTTTTACTAATCAATGCGCGCGGATTATTACCATCTTTAATTCTAATTTCATATTCATCTATATTATCAAAATATTTCTTAGCCTGTTCTGTAACATATTGAGTAATACCAATTGTCTCAGCTTGACCGTAATAATCTATTGGTAAGTCAACTGTTAATTGTTTTGCTTTTTTATCAACAAATTTTACTTTACCTACTGCTTGAGTAAAGTTAGAAAAGTAAGATTGTAAATTATCATTAAATTGTTTGAAATTATTATTTAATGATTCATCATAGTCAGCCGCTGTTGAAGATGGTAATAGAGCAGTTTTTTCATTGATTGATTTCCAATCATTGATTTTAGTTTGACCATCATCTGCAGTCGCACCTGCTATAAATTCTCCAGGTGTGATAGATTCCTGACTACTTTGTTTATATATAGCGAAGTGAATTGGAATATCTTTTAAATCACTGTTTTCTCTTAATCTTGATAACATTTCACTTGCCATTGCCTTACCTTGCTTTTCTATTTGTTTGTCATCTAATTTTTTACTATAGGTTTCACCGTCTTTTTCCTTTTGGTAATAATATTTGCTATTCATTGCTAAACCAATCGTCATACCTTTAATGTTCTTACCTTTTGAATCGCTATTACCATAGAAATCTTGTTCTAAAATATTGGATAAATATGCTGGTGACTTTTCTGCTATTTTAGTTGGATCTGTTTCCCCTTGGTGAGAAGGATTAAGCCCTAAGTTTTCATTAGCTTTTTTCTTTTTCTTTTCCTTCTCACTCATGTTATCTATTTCTTTTTTAGTATATTTAGGATCCAAATATGCATTAATCGTTTTTTTATCTAAAAATTGTCCATCTTGATATAAGTATTTATCTGTTGGAAAGACTTCTTTACTTAGTTCTAATAGTCCAGATTCGAAACCTTCACTATTATAACTATTTGCCATATTATCTTGTAAAAGGCCACGTGACTGACTTTCTTTAAAAGGCAAAATAGTACGATAATCATCGCCTTGAACATTTTTATCCGTAGCTACTTGTTTCACTTGTGATGAATGACTATCTTTTGATTGATTTGTGTCTTGATCTGACTTTTTATCTTTATCATTACTGCATGCGGTTAGAATAAAAATTGTCGAGATAAGTAAAATTATTGTTCTCTTCATCGACGTACCTCACTCATTATTGATTTCCTTTTGTTTTATCGCAAATTCATCTTCAGTCCAAATTTCTGTTCCAAATTTTTCAGCTTTAGTTAGTTTAGAACCTGCATCAGCACCAGCAATAAGTAAATCTGTACTTTTGGTTACACTATTAGTTACTTTGGCACCTTGCATTTGTAACCATTGTGATGCTTCATTACGTGTCATTTGTTCTAATTTACCTGTTAATACAATCGTTTTACCACTAAATTCTGGATGCCCTTCAATTTCTGTTGTTTTGACACCTTTGTATGTCATATTAACATTTTTATCTTTTAGTTTTTGAATTAATGCACGAATATCTTCATTATCTAAATAGGTAACAACAGATTGAGCTAACTTATCGCCTATATCATGGATGCCTACCAGTTCTTCCTCTGTTACTTCAATTAGTCGATCCATTGTTTCATATTTCTCGGCTAATACTCTGCTTGCTTTAACCCCAAGATGTCTAATACCTAAACCAAATAATAAATGTTCTAGAGATTGTGATTTTGCTTTATGAATTGCTTCAAGTAAATTTTCAACTTTTTTACTTCCCATGCGATCCAGTGGTAATAAATCGTCTTCAGTTAAATAGAATATATCAGCAACATCTTTAATTAAATTATTTTCATAAAGTTGTTGAATAATCTTAGTTCCTAATCCGTCTATATTCATTGCTTGGCGAGATACAAAATGAATTAGTCCTTCGATGAGTTGTGCCTGGCATTTAGGATTAATACATCTTAAAGCTACTTCCCCTTCTATCCTTACAAGTTCATGATTACAACTTGGACAATGTGTTGGCATATGATAAGTTTTGGCATCATCAGGTCGACGATCTAAAATACTTTTTACAACCTCTGGAATAATATCGCCAGCCTTTTTGATGACTACGCTATCTCCAATTCTTATATCTCTTTCATGAATTAAATCTTCATTATGTAATGAAGCTCTTGAAACTGTAGTTCCCGCTACTCTTACTGGTTCAAGTATCGCGGTTGGTGTTACAACGCCCGTTCGACCTATACTTAACTCAATGTCCAATAGTTCAGTTACAACTTCCTCAGCAGGAAATTTATATGCAATAGCCCAACGTGGAGATTTTTGAGTGAATCCCATCTCGTCTTGTTGTTCTAAGTCATTCACTTTAATGACAATGCCATCTATATCATAAGATAATTTTTCTCGCTGAGCTGTCCATTTTTCAATATATTTCAGAACGCCATCTATATCAGATACTCTTTCACGTTCATGATTAGTTTTAAAACCTAATTGATCTAATTCATCTAAGGCGCCACTTTGAGTTGTCGCTTCAAAATCAGTAAAGTCATTAATGCTGTATAAGAAAACACTTAATTTTCTTTTAGCTGCTAATTTAGAATCTAATTGTCTTAATGAACCTGCTGCTGCATTTCGAGGATTAGCAAAAGGTTGTTCACCGTTGTTTTCCTTTTCTTCATTTAAATTCATAAATGATTGTCTTGGCATATATGCTTCTCCACGCACCTCAAAATTTAAGGGTTCTTTAATTTTTAATGGAATAGCATGTATCGTTCTTAAGTTTTCAGTAATATCTTCTCCAGTTGTACCATCTCCACGAGTTAAACCTTGTACAAAACGGCCATTTTGATATTTTAATGATACAGCTAAACCATCAATTTTAAGTTCACACATATATTCTACTTTACCTATATTATCACGTATACGTTGATCAAATTTTCTTAAATCTTCTTCATTAAAAGCATTCCCTAAACTTAGCATTGGTGTATCATGACTTACCTTTTCAAATGTAGATTGAGCTTCTCCTCCCACTCTAACTGTAGGTGAATCTGATATTTTATATTCAGGGTGTTCTTCTTCTATATGAATAAGTTCATGTAATAATTTATCGTATTCACTATCAGGAACTGATGGATTATCTTGAACGTAATACTCGTAACTATATTGATTTAATAAATCATGTAATTCATTTACACGATTTTGCATATCATTCATCCACTAGTCCTCCTTTTTTTCAATTGGTGCAAATTGAGCTAGTAATCGCTTTGGTCCTTCTGATTTAAATATAATATCTAATTCTACAGAACCATTTTTTTCATTAACGTTACTAACCATACCTTCTCCCCATGCTTTATGAGTAACTTTATCTCCTACTTTCCAGTCAGAAGAAGTTACCTGTTTTTTAGATGAAGTTGTTCTCTTACTAAAGCCGCGTTTTTGAGTTGGTTTCGCCTTAGGTTGAATTGTTTGTCGTTTACTACCCGAATGACTTTCCATTAAATCTTCAGGAATTTCTTTTAAAAATCGAGATGGCATATTAGATTGAGAACGTCCAAACAACATACGTGTTGTTGCGTTAGTAATGTATAGTGTTTCCTCAGCTCGTGTTATCGCTACATAACAAATTCTTCGCTCTTCTTCCATTTCATGGTCGTCATCACTTTTAATAGCTCTAATATGTGGGAAAAGCGATTCTTCCATTCCCATAATAAATACAATCGGAAACTCTAACCCTTTAGCAGAGTGCATTGTCATCAATGTAACTCCTGACTCTGTATCCGCTTCATCAATGTCAGCAACAAGTGATAAATCTGTTAAAAAGTTGATTAATGATTGTTCTTCAAGTGGTGTATTTTCTTCATAATCTTTAGGAACTGACATAAATTCATCTAGGTTTTCTAAACGACTACGTGATTCTAGAGTTTGTTCTCTATCAAGCATATCCCTATAACCGGACTTAACTAAAACTTCTTCCACTATTTCACTTATTTCAAGAAATTCTTGCTCTTTAATTAAATTTTGAATCATTTCGTAAAAAGAAATACATTCTTGAGTAACTTTTTTAGATAGTCCTATAAAATCAACTTCACCTAAAGCATCGAACATACTTATATTGTTTTGAACTGCATAAGTTTGTATTTTTTCAACTGATGATGGACCTACACCACGTTTTGGTACATTAATAATACGTTGTAAACTAATATCATCATTACTATTGGCAATAACTCTTAAGTAACTTAATAAATCTTTAATTTCTTTACGATCATAGAATTTTTGGCCGCCAACCATTGTATAAGGTATATTGGATTTCATAAATGTTTCTTCTAATACACGTGATTGCGCGTTTGTTCTATATAATATAGCCATATCACTATATTTCTTTCCATTACGCTGATGTTTCATAATTTCTTTTACTACGTATTCCGCTTCATCACGTTCTGTTGTTGCTTCGTAATAATTTATTTTGTCTCCGCCTGTATTAGCAGTCCACAATCCTTTTGGTTTTCTTTCTGTATTGTTTTTAATGACTTCATTGGCAGCATTCAAAATTGTTTTTGTTGAACGATAATTTTGTTCTAAGAAAATCGTTTTTGCATCTGGATAATCTTCTTCGAATGATAAAATATTTTGAATATCTGCACCACGCCAACCATATATAGATTGGTCTGAATCACCAACGACACATAAATTTTTAAATTTATTGGCTAATAATTTGATTAATGTGTATTGTGCTTTATTGGTATCTTGGTACTCATCAACATGAATATATTGGAATTTATTTTGATAATACTCTAAAGCTTCAGGTACTCTTTCAAATAAATTAATAGTAGTCATAATTAAATCATCAAAATCTAATGCTTCATTTCTTGATAATTGTCGTTGATATCCTTTATAAACTGTAGCTACCATTTGCGAATGATAGTCATTTGCTTCATTTTGGGCATCTTCTGGTGTTTTTAATTCGTTTTTCAAATTACTAATAGCGCCTATAAACATACGTGGTTCAAAACGTTTACTATCAATATTTTCATTTTTCAATACATCTTTGATAACAGATTTTTGGTCTGTTGGGTCAATAATAGTGAAATTACGTTCTATTCCTATACGATCAGCATCACGACGTAAAATTCGTACACACATTGAGTGGAATGTAGACATCCAAATGACTTGAGCTTCTTCACCAACCAATTGTTCAACTCTTGCTTTCATTTCTTTAGCTGCTTTATTAGTAAATGTAATTGCCAAAATATTATAAGGTGATACATCTTTCTCGTCTAATAAATATGCGATTCTATGTGTTAGTACTCGTGTTTTACCAGATCCTGCACCTGCCATAATTAATAGTGGGCCTTCTGTAGTTCTGACAGCTTCACTTTGCTCTGTATTCATATTTTTTACTAATGAATTCATTTACTAGACTCCTTTACCTTAACTGTTTTTAATGCTTTTTTTATATCTTTATAAATAATATCTCCAACAACTATAGTATCGGCATACTCAGCCATCTCTTTGGCTTGAGATAAAGTAGTGATACCACCACCATAAAATAGCTGTGTTGTCGTTAGCGTATCTTTAACTGATTTCACTGTGTCTACTTCCCCATATTTTCCACTATTTTCTAAGTACATAATGGGAAAACGATATAATTCATTAGCCATTAACGCATATGCATCTATATCATTTATATCTAATTGTGTATTAGCATTTGTTCGTTGTGCAACTTTGCTATCTTCATTCATTACAAGATAACCCTCAAATATTACCTCATCAAAATCAATGACATGTCCATATTCTTTCAAAGCTTCGAGGAGCATTCCATTATGGTATTTGACATTATTACTATTCAATACTGTTGGAATAAAATAAAAATCAAAACCTGGCATAACACTCTCTATATTTGAAACTTCTAAAACAAGTGGTAATGGGTAACGTCTAACTCTACTCATTAATTGAATGACATTATCTTCTGTCACATTATCTGTGCCCCCTAAGATAATAGCATCAGTGTTAGACATACATATTGCATCTAAATCATTGTCAGAAATAGTCTTTGCGGGGTCTAATTTAAATACATGGCGCCATTGTTTAATGTTATACATTACATGAAACTCCTTTTTTTAACATGCCTTAAATTATATCATTTTTAACTTTTTAGTTCTAAACAGATATCGTGAAAATGTACAACTTATTTCTAAAATCTTTAAGAATTGATAAAAAAGGAAACGATCGTCAACATATTATCGTCGTTAAACTTTAATGTTGCGATCGTTTCATCTTATATTATTCTTTTGTATCGATATTTAATCGATTTAAAATCATTGTGTAAGCATCATTACCCCATTGTAAAGAACGTTTTACACGAGATATTGTTGCCGTAGATGCGCCAGATTCTTGTTCTATAGTTGCATATGTGTATCCTTGTTTAATCATTTTAGCTACTTGAAGTCGTTGAGAAAGTGATTGAATTTCATTCACTGTACATAAATCATCGAAAAACTGATAGCATTCTTCTCTATTTTCTAATGTAAGAATTGCATCAAACAATTCATTTAATGCATCCCCGCGTAATTTTTCAATTTGCATCGTAACAGCTCCTATATGCATATTCTTTTATCATTTTAACTTACTAATAAGTTAAAGTGTAGTAGTTTTATGATAAAAAGTATAGGATTTTAAGTTAATCACTTATTATTCTAAGCCAGCTCTTTTGAAAATAGTATCTACTTGATTTAAATGATGTTTAGGGTTAAAGCATTCATCTAGGTCTTCTTTAGATAATACATCTGTGATTTTGCTATCTTGTTCAATAAGTTCTCTAAATGGTGTTTTAGTTTCCCAAGATTTCATCGCTTTAGGTTGAACTGTATCATAAGCTTCTTCACGTACCATACCTTTATTTATAAGTGAAAGTAGTACACGTTGAGAATAAATTAAACCAAATGTTTTATCAATATTCGCTTGCATATTTTCTTCGTACACAGTCAAACGATCAACAATGTTAGTAAATCTATTTAATGCATAATCTAAAGCAATTGTTACATCTGGTAACATGATTCGTTCAGCTGATGAATGTGAAATATCACGTTCATGCCATAATGGAACGTTCTCATATGCAGTAGTGATATAACCACGTATAACACGAGAAATACCAGTGATATTTTCAGAACCGATAGGATTACGTTTATGTGGCATTGCTGATGACCCTTTTTGTCCTTTAGCAAATGCTTCTTCTACTTCACGAGTTTCAGTTTTTTGTAAGTTTCTGATTTCTACTGCAAATTTTTCTAAAGAAGTAGCTATCAGTGCCAATGTTGCAATATAGTAAGCATGGCGATCACGTTGTAATGTTTGTGTTGAAACTGGTGCTGCACCTAAACCTAAATGTTTACATACATAGCTTTCAATTTCAGGTGGAATATTAGCAAATGTACCAACAGCACCACTCATTTTTCCTACTTCAATTTCTTCTCTAACGTCTTTAAAACGTTTTAAATTACGTTGCATTTCTGTATACCATAATGCCATTTTTACACCAAATGTAGTAGGCTCAGCATGTACCCCATGTGTTCTTCCCATCATTAAAGTGTATTTATAATTTTTTGCTTTGTCTTCTAAAACTTTAATAAATCTTTCTAAATCTTTTTCAATAATATCGTTTGCTTGTTTAATGACATAGCTTAATGCTGTATCAACTACATCTGTAGAAGTTAATCCATAATGAACCCATTTTCTTTCGTCGCCTAATGTTTCTGAAACTTGTCTAGTAAATGCTACAACATCATGTCTTGTTTCTTGTTCAATTTCTTTTGCACGTTCAACATCTACTTTGGCATTTTGACGTATTTTTTTAACATCTTCTTTAGGAATATATCCTAACTCGCTCCATGCTTCTGATGCTAAAATTTCAACTTCAAGCCATGCTTCATAGCGGTTTTGGTCTGTCCAAATAGACGACATTTCTTCTCTAGAATAACGTTCAATCATTGTTTAAGCTCCTATCATATGTGTATTTATAATTTTATTTCTAAAAACTGTACATTAAAAACGAATTTCCGTTTATAGTTCGTCTTTTATCTTTCGCTTTTTATTTTAACAGAATCAACCTTATTTGTGTAATTCTAATATACTTATAATCATATTTTATTTCATCTTCAAAGTGAACACAATTATCAATATTAAAAACCACTCAAATCATTAGATTAGAGTGGTTTTCTTAAATATTATTCTGTTATTTTTTTACCGATAAAAATAATATCTTGTTTTAGTACTTCAAGACTACCGTCTTTATTTTCTTTATAAATGGGTTTCTCGATTCGTCTTGTTGGCATATACCCTTCATCTTTCATTCGTTTCAGACAATCTGCAATGGTTTCGTTGTCATTAACTTTGAACTTCATGTTCAACAACACTTTCTAATTCTTCTGGTTCGTATGCTTTAAGTTTACGCTTACGCACTCCTTTAACCCAGAATCCACCATGAATATTTCTTGGTTCATAAGCAATAATAAATGCTTTAGGATCTAAGTTTTTAATAGTATCCATTAATTTTAATTCATATTTTCTTGGCGTTAATACTTGCATCACCAAACGACTTCCATCACGGCCAAATGCTTCATAGTGGGTAACACCATAACCTAAATTACGAAGTTCATTTGGTAAGTCTAACTCGTATTCAGAAGATGTTGCATTGACAACTGTATATCCAAGCGCAAGCTTTTCTTCAATTTTCATACCAACAATGATACCTATTGAAAAACCAAATGCATAAGCTACAATATTTTGAATTTGATCTAAACTAGACATTACTAATCCTAGACCTACGACGTAAATTAAAACTTCAACGAAACTTACAATCGCAGCTACATAACGGTACCCTTTTAAAGTTAATATTGTTCTCATTGTTAAACATGTAACGTAGCATACATTAATAACAAAGATTGCAAACACCATTAACCAGGGATTTTGAGCAATCGCTGACATAATATTCCCCTTTTCTTACTTGAAATCCAAATTATTTTAACAGTCATTTTAATCTTTGTCACGTCAAAGTTAAAATTCATTCTATTAAATTAATATCAATGTTTTATTTTCATTTTATGTGAATTAACAAAATTGAACCGTAAACATATACCAACATGCTCATGTATATTTACGATTCAATGTATCGATTTTCAATTTAGTTTTTAGGCCAAGTATAACGAGTGTATGCGAGTTCTCGTTTATGAGCGTTTTTAATATAATGATTTTCAATTTTCTCTTTTGCTTGGCTTGAAACTTCTTTACCTTCTAAATAATCATCAATCTCATTATATGTTACTCCCAATGCTTCCTCGTCAGGTAATTGAGGTTTATCTTCTTCTAAATCTGCAGTTGGAATTTTTTCATATAAATGTGCAGGTGCATCTAAATATTTTAGTAACGCTCGTCCTTGTCGTTTATCTAGACCGAATAATGGAGCTATATCAGCTGCCCCATCACCATATTTCGTATAAAAACCTGTAATATTTTCAGCTGAATGATCAGTGCCAACAACTATTCCAGATTTTTTTGAGGCAATAGAAAATTGTACTTTCATTCGTTCGCGTGCTTTTTCATTTCCTTTTTGGAAATCTGTTAAAGTGATCCCCGCTTCTTGTAATGATTTAACGCTCATATCTACAGCGGGTTTAATATTAACTGTGATCGTTTGATCAGGATTAATAAATTTTAATGCATCTTCAACTTCGTCTGCATCTGATTGAACACCATATGGAAGTTTAACTGCTATAAATTGACACGCTCTACCTTCTTCACGTAATTCATTTACAGCTAATTGTACTAGTTTACCTGCTAATGTTGAATCTTGTCCTCCAGAAATACCCAATACTAATGATTTGATAAAATCATGTGATTGTACATATTTTTTTATAAAATGTTTAATTTCTTGCACTTCTGTTTCAACATCAATTTGAGGTTTTACTTTCATTTCTTTTACTACAATGTCTTGTAAATTACTCATGATCTTCCTCCATTTCTTTTACGTGTTCTGCTACTTCAAAGATGCGTTTATGTTTATTTTCCCAACAAGCTGTACTTAAATCAACCGGATATTCTTGTGGATTTAAGTAACGTTTATTTTCATCCCAAAATGTTTTAAGTCCTTCATTTAAGTAACTTTGAGCTTCTTGTACGCTTGGCAATTCGTATACGAGTTGTCCATTTTCAAAAATAGAATGATGTAAATCAATGGCTTCAAAATCTTTGATAAATTTCATTTTAAATGTGTGAACAGGATGGAATAATTTTAATGGTTTTTCTTTTCTAGGGTCTTCACCATGTAACGTTATATAATCTCCTTCTGCTTTACCTGTCTTTTTATTTATAATTCTATAAACATTTTTCTTACCTGGTGTAGTTACTTTTTCAGGATTGTTAGATAATTTAATACGATCACTATATGTGCCGTCACTATTTTCTATAGCAACTAATTTATACACTGCACCTAAAGCAGGTTGATCAAATCCGGTAATTAATTTAGTTCCAACGCCCCATGAGTCTACTTTTGCGCCTTGAGCTTTTAAACTTGTAATTGTTTCTTCGTCTAAATCATTAGAAGCAATAATTTTAGCATCTTTAAATCCAGCTTCATCTAACATTCGACGCGCTTCTTTTGAAAGGTATGCAATATCACCTGAATCTAATCGAATACCTATGAAATTAATTTTGTCTCCTAATTCTTTAGCTACTTTGATTGCTGTAGGTACACCAGATTTTAGTGTATGGAATGTATCTACTAAAAAGACACAATCTTTATGTCGTTCAGCATATTTTTTAAAAGCAATGTATTCATCGCCATAAGTTTGTACTAAAGCATGCGCATGTGTTCCTGAAACAGGAATACCGAATAGTTTTCCTGCTCTTACGTTACTTGTTGAATCAAAACCACCTATGTATGCTGCTCTAGCCCCCCATAAGGCTGCATCTAGTTCTTGGCCGCGTCTAGTACCAAATTCCATTAATATATCGTCACTTGCAATTTGACGAATACGACTTGCTTTAGTAGCAATCAATGTATGGAAATTAATTATATTTAATAATACTGTCTCTAAAAGTTGTGCTTGAATTAATGGTGCTTCAACTCTTAACAAAGGTTCATTACCAAAACATATTTCACCCTCTTGCATTGAATGAATATGTCCTGTGAATTTTAAATTTTTAAGATAGTTTAAAAAATCATCTTGATAACCGATAGTTTTTAAATATTCAATATCAGTATCTGAAAATCCAAAATTATCCATAAAATCAATTACACGTTTAAGACCATTGAATACAGCGTATCCACCATTGAAAGGCATACTTCTGAAATATAAATCAAAAACAGCCATTCTCTCGTGAATGCCATCATTCCAATAACTTTCTGCCATATTTAATTGATATAAATCATTTTGTAGCATTAAACTGTCGTCTTCAAATTGGTACACTCGTATCTCTCCATTCGACCATTCTTTTATAATTATTTTATCATAATTCAATTTATCTAGGTAATAACTGAGATTATAACCCAATCATGTTTTCAATTTAATAATTCATTACATAACTTTTATCTATCACGGTATTTTTATGCTGAACGTTACGACAAATTCATGACAATTGAATTTATTGAATGTGCATTTTCTATCTGTAGATTATAATACTTATGAGGTGTTTCAAATGTTAATAGACAAAGCAACGACATTTATTAAAACAATGTATTCAGAACTCAATTATTCTCAAGAAGATATCGACAAACGAATCAATGAAGTGACAGAAAGCATTCAACAAACTGGAACATATAGACATACTACAGATGAGTTAATTTATGGTGCTAAGATGGCTTGGAGAAATTCGAACAGATGTATTGGCAGATTATTTTGGGAATCACTTAATGTTAACGACGCAAGAGATATTACCGAAGAAAGTAATTTTATTGATTCTATATGTAATCATATTGAAAAAAGTACTAATGGCGGAAAAATTAAACCTTACATCACTATTTTCCATCCAGACCATCCGCCCAAAATTTATAACAATCAGTTAATTCGCTATGCAGGTTATGAAGAAAAAGGAGATCCATCAGAACGTGAAATCACTCAACTTGCACAACGTTTAGGATGGCAAGGTGATGGTGGAGATTTCGACGTTTTACCACTAATTTATCAAATTGGTGAAGGTCCAATTAAATACTTTGAATATCCAAAATCTTTGATTAAAGAAGTGCCTATTGAACATGAAAATTATCCAAAATTAAAAGAATTGAATTTAAAATGGTATGCTGTCCCTATCATTTCAAATATGGACTTACAAATTGGTGGAATAACTTACCCTACAGCACCATTTAATGGTTGGTATATGGTTACTGAAATTGGGGTTAGGAATTTTACTGATAGTTATAGATACAATTTGTTAGAAAAGGTTGCAGAAGCGTTCGAGTTTGATACACTTAAAAATAATTCTTTTAATAATGACAGAGCACTACTGGAACTCAATTACGCGGTCTACCATTCTTTTAAAGCACATGGCGTGTCAATCGTGGATCATTTAACTGCTTCTAAACAATTTGAAATGTTTGAAAAAAATGAAGAAAAACATCAACGACAAGTTACAGGAAAATGGTCTTGGCTTGCACCACCGATTTCACCTACGCTTACAAAAAATTATCATCATGGCTTTGATAATACGATGCGAGACCCTAACTTTTTCTATAAAAAATCGAATGAGACGAAGTGCCCTTTCCATTAAATCATTCGAGGTGAAGGTATGAAGATATATTATTTAGGTCCGAAAGGTACATTTTCGTATTTGGCTTCTCAAAAATATGTTGAACAATTGAAATTGCAAAATATCGATTTTGTACCAAAAGCTAATTTATATGAGGTTATTAAATGTGCATCACAGGATGACGATACTATTGGTTTAGTACCTATTGAAAATTCTATAGAAGGAACCATTAATATCGTAGCTGATTCACTAGCTAAACAAGACGTTTATGCACACGGTGAACTCCTTTTAGATATTGATTTTGCGTTATATGGACAATCAGGTAGCCAAATTGAAGATATTAAAAAAGTCTATTCTATAGCACCCGCTATAAGTCAGACATCAAATTATATTATGAATCATCACTTTGATTACGATTATGTAGATAGTACTGTAAAAGGATTTGAAATGATTAGTAAACATGTAGGTGCCATAGCACCTGTCAATAGTGGTGAAGATTATGGTTTTCAACAATTAGATACACATATACAAGACTTTCCACATAATGCGACACGTTTCTTAATTATTAAAAACCATGCCCAATTTGATGTAAATGCAAATACTACTATGTTTTTAATTACTCCGAAGTTTGATAAACCTGGATTACTAGCTAGTATATTAAATACCTTTGCTTTATTTAATATTAATTTATCTTGGATTGAATCACGCCCGCTTAAAACCAAGCTAGGTCAATATCATTTTTTTGTACAAGCAGAGGCCCAATTATCTAATGATATTGAAAAAGTAATAACTATCTTAAATACATTAGATTTTGAAACAAAACTAATCGGTGCATTTAGGAAATAATTATATGTAAATAGTGCTATTTTCATTTTAGTATTCTAATGAAAATAGCACTTTTATTTTTATTTAATATTTTCAACATTCTCTTTTTCGATAGTAACTAAATGATCAACTTGATTTAAAGTGAGATGATTAATGTCTTCAAGATGTATCTTCTGTGTTTTATCATGAAATGTGTTACCAGCAATAAATACATTATTATGTTTTATATTGTTATAGCTTCTAATATGAATAGCATCTTTTTTCATTTTCCCTATAAATTCATTACCTATTACATTAAAGTTTGTACCCGCTTGTGCACCCATATCTTGACCTGTGAATGCATCAGCAGCATTCTTGCCATCCTTTACTCCTAAAAAGCGTATACCCCCATTACAATTTTTAAACTGATTTTTAGAAATAAATGTATTTTGTGATTTTAATGGAGTTAACGCGTATTCTTGAATACTATCAAAAATATTATTTCGAATGTGAATGTTTTCGTAAAAGCAATCATATCTAGATGCATGTGAACCAATAGCTCTATTCCAAGATTTCATTTTAACATCATCTGAAGGTCCAAAATAACAATTTTCTATAACTGCATTTTTAGTAATTGTCCCATCAGTTGTACCAAATTTGGGAAAAGCACCTGGTACTTGAATATCTAATTGGACTGCTTCTGAGAAGAAACGGTCACCATCAACATCTAAGAATCCTTCAAATGAACAATTCGCTATTCGTAGTCCATTTATACCACACGCATCAATTGCATGACCTCCAACAATATTTTTAAATGTAACACCAATAAATTGTATATCTTCTGCATGACCAACACACACCGCAGTATTATTATAAGGATACTTACTTCCATTCATATCAAATGTTCCACCTTTAATATGTATGTGACTATTACCAGTGTATCCACGATAGAAAATATACGGTTTCCCATTTTTCAAAAGCGCGTCTTTACTACATCTCAATAATTTTGTTTCATCATCTAATAGTAATGTTGTTGAATCATATATCACTAATGCTTTACCTATATGGTAAGTCCCTTGTGGGATATAAACTGTATGTTCACCATTTTTAGCTTTATTAAGTGCACGCTGTATTGCTTTTGTATCTTTCGCTTTATTATGACCTTCTGCGCCAAAGTCTTTCACATTTATGAACATGCAATATCTCCTTCGATTAATAATTAATTGTAGTGTTCTTAATAAATATATATACTATGATTAATCTTATAAAACATTTTTAGACCAATTAGATGAATATTTTAATTAACTTAACCAAATTAAATGACTTTTATATCGAAATAGCTTGATATGCTTGATTTAGAGAGGATGTTATAAAATGACTAAAACAGCATTAATTATAGTAGATTATTCAGTAGACTTTATAGCTGACGATGGAAAATTAACTTGTGGCGTACCTGGACAAAAATTAGAAAACTTTCTCGTAAACCGTATAAATCAATTTAATGAAAACCGTGACGATATCTTTTTTATGATGGATTTACATTATGAGAATGATGATTTTCACCCTGAATCAAAATTATTTCCACCCCATAATATTGAAGGATCGGTAGGACGACAACTTTATGGTGAGGTCGGTAAACTTTATGAATCTATTAAGACTCAAAACAATGTTCATTTTTTAGACAAAACACGATATGATTCATTTTATGGTACACCTTTAGATAGTTTACTCCGCGAAAGAAATGTTAATAAAGTTGAAATCGTTGGTGTTTGTACTGATATATGTGTATTACATACGGCTATATCAGCTTATAATTTAGGGTATGCTATTCGCGTACCTAGTAAAGGCGTAGCATCATTCAACCAGTCAGGTCATCAATGGGCTTTATCACATTTTGAAAACTCATTGGGCGCAGAGGTAGAAGAATGAGCTAAAGTCATGCTAAAATAACTATATATAATATTAATAAATTAACAATGAATAAGGGAGATATTTATCAATGGCAAATACTTACATTTTTGGACACAAAAACCCAGATACAGATGCAATTTCTTCAGCAATTATTATGGCTGATTTCGAACAACAAACTGGTAATACTAATGCTAAAGCTTACCGTTTAGGTGAAGTTGGTGCTGAAACACAATTTGCTTTAGATCATTTTAACGTTAAAGCACCAGAATTATTAGAAGACAATTTAGATGGCCAAGAAGTAATTTTAGTTGACCATAACGAATTCCAACAAAGTGCTGACTCTATTGCTGATTCAACAATTAAGCATGTTGTTGACCATCATAGAATCGCTAACTTTGAAACAGCTAGTCCTTTATATTACAGAGCTGAGCCTGTTGGTTGTACAGCAACAATCCTTTACAAAATGTATAAAGAACGTGGATTTGAAATCAAACCTGAAATCGCTGGTCTAATGATCTCAGCAATTATTTCAGACAGCTTATTATTCAAATCTCCTACTTGTACTGAGGAAGACGTAAATGCTGCTCAAGCTTTAAAAGACATCGCAAATGTTGATTTAGATGCATATGGTTTAGAAATGCTAAAAGCTGGTGCTTCTACTACAGATAAATCAGCAGATGAATTATTAGATATGGATGCTAAATCATTCACTATGGGAGATTATGTAACACGTATTGCTCAAGTTAATACAGTTGATATCGACGAAGTTTTAAATCGTAAAGAAGAATTAGAAAAGTCTATGCTTGAAACAAGTGCCGAAGAAAAATATGACTTATTCGTTTTAGTTGTAACTGATATCATTAACAGTGATTCTAAAATCTTAGTTGTAGGTGCTGAAAAAGACAAAGTTGGAGAAGCATTTAATGTTCAATTAGAAGATGATATGGCGTTCTTAACTGGTGTCGTTTCTCGTAAGAAACAAGTTGTACCACAAATTACTGAAGCATTAACAAAATAATTAGATGATAAATTCAAAAAATAGTTAATCATTTTTACTGAGGCATTTAACAATGCTTCAGTTTTTTTATTTTTCACTCATTAAATGCAAAATTATTTTTGTTAAATTAGGGTATAGATATGTTATGAATATATTTGGGAGATGTAAAAAATCTTGATTATTCTAAATATTAAGGAGGTTTATCTGTTTGAATTCAATTGAGCAATTATTTAACAATAGTAAACAGTATTTCAGTACACATCAAACTAAAGATATTAAATTTAGAAAGCACCAATTAAAAATGCTAAGTAAAAGTATTAAGCATTATGAAAATGATTTACTTGAAGCCTTACATACCGATTTAGGTAAAAGTAACGTCGAAGCTTATGCTACTGAAATTGGGATTTTATTAAAAAGTATTAAATTAGCACGTAAAGAACTTAAAAATTGTTCTAAAACTAAACAAGTAGATACACCGTTATATCTTTTCCCTACTAAAAGTTATATTAAAAAAGATCCATATGGGACTGTACTAATTATTGGTCCGTTTAACTACCCTGTTCAATTAACTTTTGAACCTTTAATAGGCGCCATTGCTGCAGGTAATACTGCAATTATTAAACCATCTGAGCTTACACCAAATGTATCTTCAGTTATTCGTAAAATTATCGAAAACACTTTTAAACCTGAATATATTGCAGTTGTTGAAGGTGGAATTGAAGAAACAAACGATTTAATCCATTTACCTTTTGACTACATGTTTTTCACTGGTAGTGAAAAAGTAGGTAAAATTGTTTATCAAGCTGCTAGCGAAAATCTTGTACCGGTTACACTTGAACTCGGTGGTAAATCCCCTGTCATTATAGATGAAACAGCTAACTTAAAAGTAGCTAGTGAAAGAATTGCTTTTGGTAAATTTACAAATGCAGGCCAAACTTGTGTTGCTCCTGATTACATTTTGGTAGATAAAAAAGTAAAAAATGATTTTATTAAATCATTGAAACAAACAATTACAGAATTTTATGGTTCGCAAATTCAAAATAGTCCAGATTTTGGAAGAATCGTAAACAATAAACACTTTAATCGTCTAAATCATATACTTACACAGCATCAAAACAAAGTTGTGTTTGGTGGTCATAGCGATGAATCTGACTTATACATTGAACCGACTATTATAGATGATGTTGAGACTTCTGATTTAATTATGCAAGAAGAAATATTTGGTCCATTACTACCTATCATTAGTTATGAACAATTTGATGAAGCATTTTCTATAATTCAAGCACGATCTAAACCATTAAGTCTTTATTTATTTAGCGAAGACGAAAACTCCACTCATCGTGTGCTTAATGAGCTTTCATTTGGTGGTGGTGCAATTAATGATACATTAATGCATTTAGCTAATCCAAATTTACCATTTGGTGGTGTTGGTCTATCTGGTATGGGTCAATATCATGGAAAATATTCATTTGATACATTTTCCCATGATAAATCTTATACTTTTAAATCAACACGCCTAGAATCAAGTCTATACTTCCCACCTTATAAAGGAAAACTCAAGTATATTAAAGCCTTTTTCAAAAATTAATATTTATGTATAAAGAATCCCTCAAGTTATGGCAACTTGAGGGATTCAATCTTATAGTTAAAAGATAACGCAAACACCTTCTGGCGCATTTGTTGCCTCATCTATTAAAGTTAATGTTCCTTTATTTTTATCTCTTTCAAATACAGTTACTTTAGATTGACCTTCTTGATGCGCGCAAATTAAATATTGATCTGATTCAGCAATATTGAAATCACGTGGAAACTCATCGCCACTTAATACAATATCGACAAGTTCAAGTTTAGCCCCATTTTCTAATACTTTATAAATCGCAATACTATCATGGCCACGATTGCTTACATATAAAAATTGTTGATCATGTGATAAATGAACCGCTGCTAATTTTGTGGCACCTTTATAATCTTCAGGAATCGTTAAATGACGTTCCAATTCTTCAAAATGACCATCATTATATTTTGTCACACTTACGATATTTGATAATTCATGTACGACATATGCATAATTTCCGTTTTCATGAAAAGCAATATGTCGAGTTCCATCAGCTGGGGTAAACTGAGAAACAGCATGTTCGTTTAGACCATTATCTCCATAAGTATATGCCACAATGCGATCTGTACCCAGGTCTGTTCCAACTACATATTTACCATCTGGTGTTTCATTTAAGAAATGAACATGAGCATGATCTTGTCTTTCATGTGGTCCAAGTGGAAAATCGTGTTCTAATTCTTGAATCAATTTTTCTATTTTTCCCGTAGTAGGGTTTAATTTATATATTCTTGCTAATCCTGCACCATAAACCGCTTCAAATAGAAATGCACCATTTGTCGATACTTGTATATAACAACCTGTTCCATTTTGCGAAGCTAAGCATTTATTTATTAATGTTAATTGACCATCATTTCCAATTTTAAAACTTGCAACACCACAATTATCGCCTTCTTTTGTTATCGCATATAAAAATTGATCGTTTCTTGTTAAATAAGTAGATGCCTCTATTTGATTTGCTGTTTCTACTTGTGTCATTTGGCCTTGTTGTTCATCGAAATCAAATTGATAAATACCTTGTCCATTGTTTTTAGTATATGAACCGATATAACCTTTTGTCATTTTAAAACGCCTCCATTTCACTTATCTCTATTCTATTAAATTTAGACGTCTAAAGACAAACTTTTAAGTACAAATTACGACATAAAAATATGTGAGGCTTAATTTAAATTGATTCGAATGTGTTGAGAGACTATTTTTAATGGAATAGGAAATTAAATCTTGCAAAATAGAACATATGTTCGTATAATGTAATTATAAATATCGAGGTGATTGAAAGATGATTAATGATTTAAATAATAGTCAATTGGATTATCGAAATATACCACGTAACAAATTAGATAGAGATATTCCTAAGGGACGTGGCATGGTTAAATGGGCACCATTTGCTACACTACCAGAGCAATTTGAAACAATATATCAATATATTATTGACCAAAATAAAATTGAACGCCCCATACTTTCAGAAGACCAATTATCTGAATTGAATTTTCGTTTACATCAATCCCTTCAATTAAACCAACCTGTTATCGTTAAATATTATGACGCTGGTTACTTTAAATCAATCGAACTTAATATTGAGCGTATCGATGCCATTACTTTTGAAGTTGAAGGCTATCAATCACATTCTTCTGAGAAATATAAGCTCTCTATATTAGATATTATAGCTATTTCTCCTTCTTAAAAACTATTTTAAGATTAAATAAAAAAGCCACTGATGATTATCTCATCAGTGACTCTTAATTAATTTGAAGCCAAATTAATTGTTATTTTCGATATCTGAAACGATTTCTTTAGTTTTTCTTTCGATATCTTCAAAGTCTTTTTTGAAAATATAAGCAAATGCAACTACACCTACACCTGCAACAACTGTAGTAATAGCTACTAAACTAAATACAAATTTAAATAAACCTTTAATAAAGTTCCACATTAAAATTCACCTCTATATTTGATATGCATATCTACAATACCATATGATAGCATATTTATCGTAATCAATAAATACATACCCTTTGTACTGATAATATATAAGCTTCATTTCATCAAATTTATGATAGTATAGACATATAAAAAAACGACTGATTTAAAAATCAGTCGTCATAAAAAATTATTAAATGTTATCCGTTCCACCATCTAGAGAAAGCATTTTTAGCTCTTCGATAAGCATTATACATTATATCACCTCAAAATAAGCTATTTTCTAATTTGCACGATAGCAACTAAATACATCTTAATTATATATATTATTACTATTAATTACAATTAAAGTAATATTAATATTTAATTACAATATGTAAATTTTTCTTAAGGAGCATATTAATAATGCAAAAAGTCCAAACCGATATAATGACCCATAGAGGGTCTCACTATGATTTAGGTGTACAAACCGGTAATTGGTTAAAACAAACCGAATTATTAAAGAATCGCGAACAAGAATGGAAAAAAAGAATACCTCGATTTGATATAGATATTAATGAAACCCACTCAATCTTTCAAACATATGCGCCAAAAATTTGGGAAGAAATTATGGGAATGCAAGATGTACTAAAATTACCTACACGACAAATGATTTTAAATTTTGCTCATTATCGTTTCACAGATTTAAAAGATAGTGGTTGTACTGTATTTAGAGGACAAGATTATATTGTTCGAAATTATGACTATCACCCTGCAACATATGATGGTAGATACTTACTATTTCGACCTAATGATGGAGGATTAGCACAAATCGGTCCTACGTCGAGAGTCACTGGAAGAATGGATGGAATGAACGAAGCCGGTTTAGTTATGGCATATAATTTTATGCATCGTAAAAAGCCTGATAATGGCTTTGTTTGCTATATGATTGGAAGATTAATATTAGAACTTTGTAAAAATGTAGATGAAGCCATTCAACTATTAAAAGACCTTCCACACCGTAGTTCTTTCAGTTATATTTTAATGGATAAAGAATTAAATCATGCAATAGTTGAAGTTAC
Source organism: Staphylococcus pasteuri (assembly GCF_030547725.1). NCBI lineage: Bacteria > Bacillati > Bacillota > Bacilli > Caryophanales > Staphylococcaceae > Staphylococcus > Staphylococcus pasteuri. The sequence goes on from NZ_JAUOQO010000008.1 coordinate 62,018, forward strand.
ACCAAGAGATATTCAAGTACGATATGATAATATCTGCACTAATCATTATGAAATATTAACCCATGAAAATCGAAACTATACTCAAGAATCTAAAGAACGGTTGGCACGTACAGTTAAACAAACTCATCCTCAACTAGATAAACATAAGACATTTAAACTCTTTAACGATCCACAATACAATATATATAGTAAACTTTTCAGAAGTTGGTCAGGCACTATTCATACTTCTATGTATGAGCCAAAATCCCTAACTGCATGGATGACTTTAGGTGAAAATAAGGCTCCATCTTCAATTAATTTTAATGATTGGTTAAATGGTGTTGAATTACAACAAACATCATTTGAAGGAATGATTGATAGCGACTTAAAATTTGCAACATATTAAAAATAAAAAAGTACAAAAGGAAATTTAAATTTTCCTTTTGTACTTATCTCATTTTTATTTAATCGTAATATCTCCATCAACAGTATAAAATTCTAAAACATTGTTACTTTTACCTACTTTACTTTCATGGAAGTTTTTATTTTTAATTAAAGATTGTCCTTTACTTGGCTGTAACTTCAATAATGTATTTTGCGGTTTATCTTTATATTTAAAACTAATATTTCCATCTTTTGTAGAAGCTTTTATATCAGATTCAGATGGCATATTATTAAAATTAATATTCCCTTGATTTAATAAGAATATGGAATTATTAATACTACTATTTCGAGCTTTGATATCACCTGAATCTATATTGATATGAGTATCTTTAATTTTGGTGTTATTCATTGATAACTCTAAATTTTTAGCTTTGAGATCAGAATCCTCAAATTCACTTTTTTTAATAAACATTTTACTTAAACTGTTAGCATATTTTGTGAATCTAACCTGTTTACTTTTTATGTTTTCTATTGTGTATTCTCCACTTATAGAGTCCATAGTCAAATTATTAAGTTTTTTTTCTGGCACTTCAATAACTATTAAGTTTTCTCTTTTTCTAAACGGATTTAAATTAATAGCATATCCTCTATTTACATTCTTTTTCTCTGTCACTTTTAAATTCTCTTTGTTTTTATTAACTTTAACGTTGCTGTCTCCATTATATTTAACCTTAAATTTTGAACCTTTTACCAACTTAACATTAGCATATTCTGATTTTATAGATATATTTTTAAAGTTATAATTCGGATAGGTTTCATTAAATTTCTTTTCTTCATAATTTTGTTTCTCAAAGGTAAACCATATGATAGTTGCACCTATAAAGAAAACAATAAAAATGATAAGACCTGAAAACATTAGCTTTCTCATCTTTGAACGCGTCCTTTAATTGTTTTAATATACCATTTCAAATATTTTAAAATAAGTCTATAAATTCCTTCTAACACTTTAAAAGTTAAGACTATCAACATTAATCCTAAACCAGAATATGCAATAGAAAATAAAATATTACTGGTAGAATCATGTATACCTTTATAAATGGAAGATATAACTAAAATTAGAGGCATAAAAATTAAAAATACTGAAACAATCAATAACATCACAAATATCAAACTAATTAAAAATACTGGGATTAGAACTAAAAATATAGATAATAAACCTAAACTTAGTGAGGCTGTAACAGCTCTAATGATGTTATGAAAAGTCGGTTTAACTTCCGCATATTCAATCGCACTACTAGCTTTAACTTGTTTAGCTATATCCTCAGGTTCTTTAAGTTCTTTTACTATTTCTGCTTCAGACTTTCCTTTCAATTCTTCTTCATAAAAATAATGTTCATAGTCAAACATTTTTTTATCTTTTTCTTTCTTGGGAAGTTCATCTAGGGATACTTCTAATTCATTTAAAAATGTGATTTTATCCATAGTATTGTCACTCTTTCTGCCAATTTTTCTATATTAGTTGCAATACTAATGTCCAACTATTCTCTACTTACTAAAAAACTCGATACGTTTTACTATACCATCTTTATATAAAATATTTAATTTCATGTGGTTATAGCGGTCTCTGTATGTAATAGATTGATAATTTTTACCTATTTTATTTTTTTGATAATTACTACCTAAGGAATTAATAGCTTGATCAATATGGCTACCAATTTTAACATCAAAGTTAGTAGGAACATCTTTATCTTTAACTAGTACAATTCCTTTTACGATATTTTTCTTTTTATGAACTTTTAACGTTAAATCATTATGTTCTCTATGATTATAGAACGTATAACGATCTACTTTAATATTTTTATTTACCTTATAATTTTTCTTATGAAATTGATCATTTAAATGTATACCATTTATTGAAGTATTTGATAAATCGACAGTTTTTATATTGTTATAAATTGAAATACCAATAAGAAGTAAGATACTTAAAATTAAAAATAGTATCGTAATTACCCAACGATTCTGTATACGCAATGATGGTCACCACTTTCGACTTATTATATTAAATATAGCATAAGGTTTATTTACTTTCATCTTACGTCATACTTTTCATTAAATGAGAGAATTTTTAAAATATTTTAATTTATTTACACTTTAGAAATTGGTATAATGTATAAAATAATTAAAGGAGGTTTTTACGATGACTCGTTTAGAAACATATTTCAAAAAAAGCCAAGACATCGGACCTTATATTGAACAAATGCAAGAAAATAAAGATAATCTAGTTTCTATTTATAATTCTTTTAAGTTACCTGAAGATGATGAGAGATTAGAAAAATTAAAATCCTCTAATTATTCTAATGTATTAGTAATTACAGAAGATTGGTGTGGCGATGCAATGATGAATCTACCAATACTTAAGCATATCGCCGAAGCTCTAAATTTACATGTAAAAGTATTCCACCGCGATGATGATATTCAACTTATCGATCAATATTTAACAAATGGAAAATCTCGTTCTATACCTATTTTTGTATTTTTAAATGATCAATACGAACAAGAAACAGTTTGGGGTCCACGCGCTAAAGAAGTTCAAGCGTTTGTGACAAACTTACGCGAAGACACATTACCAAGTAAAGAACATCCAGATTATGATGATAAAGTAAAAGAAACACATTTAATTATTTCTAATCGATATAAAACAGACTCATCTTTTTGGAGTGCTGTGTATAATTCAATCATCGATCAAATGCTATATAAATAAATCATATTTAAGATGAAGCTATTTAATTTTAAGTAGCTTCATCTTTTTTAAATTAGTCTCCAATTTAATTTTTAACATGTTTCTTCTACATAAAAAACCGGGACCATATAGCCCCGGATGATAACAATTTATATATCTCGTTTTGCGGCATATAATACATTTGCAATAAATAATACTACAATTGACGCTATAGATATAAACCATTGCCAATGTGAAAATGATATATCTGATGAAGTCATTTTCTCAGTCAAATAAGTGAATGGAATATATTTAAATGACTTATGAATGTCATCACCAATATTTGGAATTAATCCAACAAGTGGTTGGATAAATGGAACAATTAATAATAGGAATATACCTAAAGTAAATATAACAGCTGGTTTCTCAACTGCTAATGTAATTAAGAATAAAAATAAACCAAAGAATAGGAAGAAGATAAGGTAAAACCAAATATTTGTTAAAAAGTTATCTCCATCTATACTTTTACCTTTAGTAGTTGCTTCTATAATAATAATTACTAAATATTGAATTAATGTAAATAAAAATGAAATTAAGATCATAGAAATTGTTTTAGCAATAATATAACCAATTCTACTGCTCATTTTGTTCATGTATAATTGAATTGTACCTTGTGAATAATCTCTAGTGATTGTTTTAATGATAAATAATAAACCAGCGAATAAGAATAACCAATTGGCCATAATAAATACCATCGTATAATTCACTTTATGACCAGGATTATAATTTGCCATCATCGTAGCTTGAAAAACAGTTAAACCTACCACAAGTATAAACGCAATATACGTAAGTGGACTTTTAATAATACTTATTAAATCGTGTTTTACTAATTGTAACGCTCTCATTATTTATCACCTCTTTGATTGATATTAAAGTAAGTATCACGTAATGAGCTTTTACGTGTTTCAATATATTTAGGATAAATATTGAGTTTAGCAAGTGATTGTATTACATCTTTATAGTTACTTTGTGCTTTAATAATAATCTCACCATTATCTTTACTAGATTGTTGAACATGGAAATTTTCTGTCAATATTTCTAATGATTTTCCAAAGTCTTCTTTATCAATCGTAATAATTGTACTATCTTTAGGTCCACCATCTTTCATATTCACATCTTGCACAAATGTGCCATCTCTTAAAAATACTGCTCTATCACAAATCAATTCAATATCTTCTAACTTATGACTAGAAATTAAAATTTTCATCTCTAATTGTTTAACAAGTGATTGAATCGTTTTAAGTACGTCTATAGAACCATCAGGATCCATACCATTTGTTGGCTCATCTAAAATTAAGTATTTAGGTTTATTCATTAGAGACACCGCAATTGCTAATTTTTGTTTCATTCCCATTGAATATTTTTTAACTTTTTTCTTGATATAAGGTCTTATACCAAAAGCATCTATAATGTGATCAGCATACTTTTTATCGAAACCTTTACCTAATACTTGTGCAAATAATTTTAAATTATATAAACCAGTTTTATTATCATACAATTTAGGGTGTTCTATTAAATAACCTACATTTTCATCATTTGGCAAATTAACTTTACCTTCAAAATTAATAATATTTCCATTCATTACTTTCATTAAAGTTGTTTTACCAACACCATTTTTACCAATTAGCCCTACTATCTGACTATTGCCGAAATCAAAATCGATATGATCAATTACCGTATTGTGTCCATACTTTTTTGTAATTTGTTCTAATTTCATCGTAGACCTCCTTTAATGAGTACGTTTTTTTATTTTATTTATTTGAATGATGTAATTAATAATTAAACCTATGAGACTTAAAACTAAAAATCCATAATTTAAAAAATATGAATAAAAGTATGGAATTTGACTATGGTTTAAAAATATATAATTAATTAAAATGAGTATAACGGATAAAAGAAAAGGTAATACAAACATAATTAAAATAATATATGCTATATAAGATACACGTTCTGTTTTAAATTCAGTACTCTTCCTAAATGCGATTGGAATAGACAAAAAGTTCGCTACAATATAAGCATATGTAGTAGAAAAGTAAATTGAATTTGTCTGTATTGAGTCTGATTCGTAACCATATAAAGTTATGACTACTGCACCAAATAAAGTAAATAATATACATGTAATATAATTTGCATTTAACATATTTTTTCTAGAGACTGGTAAACTAGCAAAAAATAAAAATGCTTTGTCGCCACCTAATCGTCTATGAAATCTAAATAGATGACCTGCATCAAGTAAAGATACAATCATTAAAACTAATCCTATTGGTATTGCAAACATTGACTTTAATAACGGATTAGGTTTCATTAAAAATATATAAATTGGATAAAATAAAATGAGTGCTGTGTATAAAGATAATGTTAAATATCTTAATTTTACATTTCTAATCAAAAGTTGTTTCATTTGATAGCCTCACTTTCTTTAGTAAAGGCATGAGTGGAATTACTTTTATATTTTTCTAAGTAAATCATCAATTCTTCAATGCTAGGATTTTGAATTTCAATTTGACTACCAAACAGTTCTTTAAATGTACTAGCATACTGCGTTAATGCTTTATAACCAGTTCTTCTACTTTCTTTATAAATCAATAGGTCTTCTAACTCATTATCAAGGTCCTCATTAAAACCTTTGACTATTTTAAACTGATTAATTAAATCTTCTAAAGAATCATTTAATATGATTTCTCCATCTCGTATATATACTAAATAATCTGCAATTTTTTCTAAATCCGAAATAATATGTGTTGAAATAAAAACTGTTTTTTCTTCATCAATCAGTTCTTGTTGAATAATTTCTAAAACTTCATTTCTAACTATGGGATCTAATCCTGATGTTGGTTCATCTAATACAAATAGCTCTGAATGATGACTAAAAGCAATTGCAAGAGACAATTTCATTTTCATACCTGTAGAAAATTGATTGATTTTTTGTTTATATGGTAATTCAAATTTATGTAGATAATGTTGAAATAAATCTTTATCCCATTTTTTATAAAATGGAGATATGATACTTTCTAATTTCTTTATAGACCACTTTTCATTGAAATAAGTCTCAGAATAAACAAAACCTATTTTATTCTTTAAATCAATAGGATTATTTATCATACTATCCCCTAAAATCGAAATACTACCGCTATCACATTGCATTAAATCCATAATTAATCGTATGACTGTTGTTTTCCCTGCACCATTAGCACCAATGAATCCTGTCACAAATCCACGAGGTACTTCAAAAGATACGTTTTTAAGTTGAAAATTATGATCCGAGTAATTAACTTTATTCAATTCTATAGCGTTCATAATTATTCCTCCTCATATATTAAAGAAAGAATTTCTTGAAGTTCTTCCAAAGACATTCCAATTGTCTTCGCTTCTTTAGTCATTGATTTAGCTAAATTCTCAATAACGAAGAACTGTTTTTCTTTAAGAATTGAATTATCTTGCTCTTTTACAAATGTGCCTTTACCTCTTATCGTAGTTACAAATCCATCTTTCTCTAAATCTTCATAAGCTCGTTTAGTTGTAATTAAACTCACTTGCAAATCTTTTGCTAACTCACGCATTGAAGGTAAATGTTCACCTGAAGATACGTATCCTTTTAAAATATTCTCTTTAATTTGTTGTTTAATTTGTTCATATATGGGATGTTCACTGGTGTTTTTCAAAATAATTTTCATTGATGTCCCTCTTTTCTTCTGTATATATACAATATACACACTATATACACTTTTGTAAAGGGTAACTATTAAAATGACTGTATAGAGAATTTAACTAGAACATTTAAATGCATAGACAATATATATACACAGTAAAAAAACAGTATGAACATTTTCATACTGTCTAAAATAAATTATTCAATTGACCTAAAATATCATTTCCTATTACGACGATCATTATTTCTACTAATAAATGCACAAATCATAAACATAATGGCTGCAAGTAGAAGTTTTATTCCTGAAGATTCGTTACCTGTAGCTTGTAAGTAATAACCAATAATGAATAATAAGACTGCTAATACTACAAATATTTTAGTCATATGCTTCACTGTACTCACCTCAATAGTATAAATTATATCAAATTTTGTTTTATAGATGTACTCCATTCATATATTATATTGATTGCGATATGTTTAACGTAATGTTACTATAAATTTGTATCCACAAATTATACTACACAACCCCAAACCTGGTACCAGCAGGCTTGGGGTTATTTTTGTGTACGGTCATCTATTTGTCTTTCCAATTGATTTCTAACCAAATTCTAAAGACAACTAGTAGTCCACCAGTTAATAAAGTGATAATTCCATCTTGCCACCACGTCATTATACTACACCTCCCAAATGCAAAGTGTCATATATGTCGATGACCTAAGATTATCTTAACACAAAAACAGAACGTATGTTCGTATTTATATTAGAAAATCTTTTCAATAACTAAATCTTAACTAAGAATACTTTATCTTTAGTTAAATTCAAGCTAATATAAAGATAATAACTTTATTTTATAAAAGCGAGGTTATTCAATATGAACCCATTAGCCCAAAATTTAAATGAGCAACTTAATAATTCAAATCCAGAAATTTTACATATGCTTTCTGATTTGGGTCAAAAAATGTTTTATCCAAAAGGTATACTTTCTCAATCTGCTGAAGCTAAAAGTACTCAATATAATGCAACTATTGGGATGGCAACTAATGATAAAGGTAAAATGTATGCAGATTCATTAAATCAAATGTTTAATGATTTAACACCAGATGAAATTTTTCCTTATGCACCACCTCAAGGTGTCGAAGAATTACGTGACTTATGGCAAGCAAAAATGTTAAAAGACAATCCAGATTTAACTAAACAAGTAATGACACGTCCAATTGTCACTAACGCACTTACACATGGTCTTTCACTTGTAGCAGATTTATTTATAAATTCTGGAGATACTGTTTTATTACCTGAACATAATTGGGGAAATTATAAACTTGTTTTTGATACTCGTAATAATGCAAATATTTCAACTTACCCAATTTTTGATGAAAATGGACATTATACTACTGATGAGTTAGTTAAAACATTAGAATCTTATAATCAAGATAAAGTAGTAATGATTCTTAATTATCCTAACAATCCAACTGGCTATACACCTAATAAAGATGAAGTACAAACAATTGTTAAAGCTATTGAACAATTGGCTAGTAAAGGAACTCAAGTTGTAGCTGTTATCGACGACGCTTATTATGGTTTGTTTTACGAAGACGTATATACACAATCCTTATTCACTGCATTAACTAATATCAATTCTAAAAATGTGTTACCTGTACGATTAGACGGTGCTACAAAAGAATTCTTTGCTTGGGGATTCCGTGTTGGATTTATCACATTTAGTGTTAAAGATGAAATTGCAAAAGATGTATTGGAAGCAAAAACTAAAGGTCTAATTCGCAGTAATATTTCAAGTGGACCTCTTCCATCACAAAGTGCAGTTAAACATGTATTGAAGAATAACGATCAATTTAATAAAGAAATCGAGCAAAATATTACGACCTTACGTGAACGATATGAAGTTACAAAATCAGTAGTTTACGACGAAAAATATGCTTCACATTGGCAAGCTTATGACTTTAATTCTGGTTATTTCATGGCGATTAAAGTTAAAGATGTTGACCCTGAAACATTACGTAAACATCTGATTGAACAATATTCAATTGGTGTTATTGCATTAAATCAAACTGATATACGTATTGCGTTTAGTTGTGTTGAAAAATCTGATATTCCTCATGTATTTGATTCCATTGCAAAAGCTATTGATGATTTACGTTAAAGTTAAGATAAAAAGGTTAGACCAAATGAATGGTCTAACCTTTTTAATATTGGTAATTAAGTTGTAGTTATATAAAAGTCAATAAAATAAAACCTATAATTGCTAATGAAAATGGTCCAAATGTTTTTAATTTATTTTTTATAGTTATTCCTATAATGCCATCAATTAATTGAACTAATACTAGTGAAAATTGCAATGAAGTAATACATAATATACCTCTAATTTTTAGTAATTTTAAAAACTTTTTATTACTATTCAATTCTATACTAAGTCAAATTAGAAGTCTTTCTTTTTGCGTCTAAATTTCAAAATTGTTAAACCTAAAATTAATATTAACAGATTGGTAGTACGTGTTGTCCCAGTATTTATACTACCTGTATCAGGTAATTGTGACTTTTTATCTTTTATCGTTTTAAAACTATTTTCTTCTACCTTCACTGACTTGGATTCAGATAGACTAACTTTATTAGTCTGATTAGAAGAAGGTTCAAATGTAATAATTGACTTTTGTTTATTAGAAATAGTTATTTGGACAGTATTACTCTTTTCACTATTTCTAAATGAACTATTAGCAAGGATTTTACTACCGTTGAGTTTGTTAATATCTTTAATGGTAATTACACCAGTTTTCTCATTAATATTGATACCATGGATTTTTTTATTAAACTTCCACGTTTTTCCAATTTTATTTGAAGTAATATCTATAATTTTTCCATTCGGTTTTACAATATTTATACTTACTTTATCTGTATTATCTTGTGGTGTGATTGTTAAACTAGCTTCTTTTGTTTATCTAATTGGATTATCGGTGGTTTTGGTGCAGTTTCTTTATAAGAAACTTTAGCTGTAACTTCGCTTGGATCACTATTTCCTTGTGTGGCTTGGATTGTGACATGGCTACCGTTTTGAACAACGTCATGAGTTATTGTGATTACACCATTAATAATATCAATGTTAATACCTTTTACTTTATCATTTAATGACCATTTGTCTTCTGCTTTTGTTGCAATTAGTTCTTTCTGTTGACCATTTGGATCTATATATTTCACTACCATTTTATCTGTATTGTCTTGTGGTGTGATTGTTAAACTAGCTTCTTGATCATTTGTTATTATTACTGGTGCGGCTGGTGTTGTTTCTTTATTTGGTACTTTGGCCGCTACTTCGCTTGGATTGCTATTTCCTTGCATGGCTTGAACTCTAACTTCGCTACCATTTTGAACACCGTCGTGCGTTATCGTGATTACACCATTTGTTCCATCAATGTTCATACCATCTACATTATCGTTTAGTGACCATTTGTCTCCTGTTTTTGTTGCGATTATTTCTTTCTGTTGACCATTTGGATCTATATATTTCACTACCATTTTATCTGTATTGTCTTGTGGTGTGATTGTTAAACTAGCTTCTTGATCATTTGTTATTATCACTGGTGCGGCTGGTGTTGTTTCTTTATTTGGTACTTTGGCCGCTACTTCGCTTGGATTACTATTTCCTTGCGTGGCTTGAACTCTAACTTCGCTACCATTTTGAACACCATCATGAGTAATAGTCAATAAACCTGTTGTTGGGTTAATTGCAAAGCCTTGTGGATTATTTTCTATTGTCCACTGTTCCCCAACTTTCGTAGCTACTACTTCTTTCGAATAACCATTTGGATCTATATACTTCACTACCATTTTGTCTGTATTGTCTTGTGGTGTGATTGTTACACTAGCTTCTTGATCATTTATTGTTATCATTGGTGCGGCTGGTGTTGTTTCTTTATTTGGTACTTGTGTAGTTACTTCGCTTGGATTACTATTTCCTTGCGTGGCTTGAACTCTAACTTCGCTTCCGTTTTGAACGCCGTCATGAGTAATAGTCAATAAACCTGTTGTTGGATTAATTGCAAAGCCTTGTGGATTATTTTCTATTGTCCACTGTTCCCCAACTTTCGTAGCTACTACTTCTTTCGAATCTCCATTTGGATCTATATATTTCACTACTATTTTATCTGTATTGTCTTGTGGTGTGATTGTTACACCAGCTTCTTGATCATCTGATGATATAACTGGTGCGACTGGTGTTGCTTGTTTTAAAGGTATTTTATCTCTAGCTATTAAGCTAGAATCACTATTTCCATAATTTGATTCTGCGGTTACTTCACTGCCAACTTGAACTCCTTCATAATTAACAACCACTTCTCCGTTAATATCATTTATGCTTATGCCTTTAGGATTGTCGTTTAATTCCCAATGATCACTAATTTTTGTGGCAACTACTTCTTTTGATTCTCCATCTAGGCCAATATAATTTATAGTCATTTTATCAGTATCGCCTTGTGGTTGAATTATCAAACTAGCTTCTTCTTCATTTTTAATAATTTTTGGTTCAGGTGGTGCAATTTCTTTAACTGGCATGATAGCCCTAACTAAATTACTAGGATCACTATTTCCTTGCGTAGCACTAGCTGTTATCTCACTATGAGGAGCGACACCTATATAATTAATAGCGATTCCACCTGTTATAGGATTAATAGTAAATCCAGCAGGCGCCTCATTTAACAACCAATTATTTCCTTCTTTTTTGGCAATTAATTTAGACATCATTCCATCAGGATTAACATAATTTATTTCTAATTTATCTGCATTATTTGGCGGTGTAACAACTGTATACACATATTCATTGTTAGTAGTTATTTTCGGTTCTTGAGGAGAAAGTAGTTTAAGATTTATTTTTTCTTGTTCTAATTCAGTTGTTAGTTGGTTTATAATTGCCTGACTCTTTCTTTCCGCTATTGGCGTATTATTTAATGCTTCATTTAAAATGGATTTAGCTTCTTCTAATTTAGCTTTTAAATTATTTACAGAATTAGCCGTAAATTCAGATTCATTAATAGTATTTAAGTATTGTTTAATATTATTATATTTATCGTTCAATTCTTCTTTATACATCAAAATATCAACTTGCTGTTGATTAACAATATTAGTACCTATTTTTTGAGTATCATTACCTCTATAAGGGGCGTCTGTTTTGTACGTTACATTTCCATTTAAATCAATTGTATTGGGTTGTGTAGCTGGAAAATCAATTGTGTAAGTTATATTTTTGGTAGCACCTGCATCAATTTTGCCAGCATCGAGAGTTAAAGTGTTAGTAGCTTCATCAAAATTTGTACTTACGTCAGTTGCAGAAATAAACTTGGAACCTGCTGGTAATGACACTACGTATTTTGTTTCTTTAGATCGAAAATGTCCTTTATTTTCAAGTGATACTGAAATCGTACCTCTAGCATAATTTGAGTTTGTAGAATCACTTCTAAAATCATATTTGATTTCATCAACATTTGAAGTTATATATGCACCACTATTAGCCCTTACTCTACTAACTATTCCACCATATAAATAACTCTTATTAGTTCCAAATCCTTGTTGAGCACCTGTTTGAGTGGAAGTTAATGTTTTCACATCAGCAACAGGTAGAAATGCAAGTCTTAATCTATTAACATCTTCAGGTACATTAATCATGAACGATAATCTTCCTGTAGGATATTTCCCCATACCATTAAGTGTCTTATCATAGTATACATTTGAACCATCTACACTAGTTACTTTGGCTTTAACTCCTGGCCAAGAGTTAATGACATTTAAAGCTGAGGAAACATACTCTACTACTAATTCTGAACCTGGATTAACGTCGATATCTTGATAAATACCAGCTACTCTTGGATCTAGTACTTTTCTATTATAACCATCAGTAGTTCTAGCTAATATTACGCCATATGGTGCGTTAGAATCACTCATGAAGGAACTATATTTTTTCCCTGCAGTTGTCAAAGTCATTGGATATTCAGGATCTGAAACAGTTGATAAACTATGCCATCCATCAACTCCTGTAACTACTGTAAGCTTATCTGTATTACTTGGTAAGTTTCCTCCAGTTACTTGCTCAAAATTACCATTTCGCAGTTCAGTGTTTATTTCATTTTTGTTTAATGGATCATTACTTTTATCATTATTAATAGGTTGGTTAGCCGATCTAAAAGATGTACCTCTATTTTGGTTTTTTATTGCACTATGTCTGTTATTTTTATTAGGCTCAGTATTATTCGCTGGTATTCCGTTAGTCACTAATTGATCGTCATTATTTATTAAACGATTCTTTTTAGTTTCATTTAAATCTACGTTATTTTCTCTTTTTAATAGTGAAGCCGAATTAATAAATTCTTGATAATAATCATCTATCTCTTTTTGAGTAGCTTGATTTTCAATGAATTGATCAGCATTTACTAACTTAGTTTTAAATTGTTGAACAGAATCATTCGTTTTATTTGATAAATCAATGTTCTTATATTGATTTATTAATTTCTTTAATTTTTCATTGTTTCCAACCGATGACTCTTCTGACTTTATATTATTGCTTCTAAATTGATTTGTTTGATTAGAATCTATTTGATTGTTTTCATCATATTCTTTTTGGACTTGGTTTGCATCAATTTGATTATTAGTTTCTCCACTTGCCTTTGAATTTGTGCTAGCGGAGTTACTATTTTTTTGTGCTTCAAAATTATTGGTCGTTAGTGTATTTGTTTGATTAGTTTCCTCTGCAGCACTTGCGCTATTCATATGACCAAATGATAAATATATAGATGCTACAGCAATACTTGTAGCACCATATCCTCTTAACTTTCTAATTGAAAAAAATTTTTTGTTAACTTCTTCTTGGTTGTAATTTCTAGGTTGATTCACTTTTAATTTTTTCTCCTTTTTGTCAATGTGATTATATTCAAGTAGCGTGACGTTCGTTTATACCATTCAATAGCAAATTAAAATATTTTGAAATAAAAATTACAATAAATAATATAACATCTAGTAAGTGGTAAGACAACTATTTTATTTTACTAAAAACTTCACTATTTATAATAAATTATTAATAAAATTTTAATTTTTATATTATAAAACCTTCATTTTATGTAAAAAGAAAAACTTTCTAGCAGATTTTCTACTAGAAAGTTTTTTTGATAGATTTCTATTTGATGACATTTTAAAAATTTATTATTATCTTTTATTTAATTTACATCATACCTGGCATTCCGCCACCCATTCCAGCTGAATCATTTTGATCTTTGTCAGGGATAGATGCAACAACCGCTTCAGTTGTTAAGAACATTGCTGCTACACTTGCTGCATGTTGTAATGCAGAACGAGTTACTTTAGTAGGATCCACTATTCCTTCTTCAAGCATATTTACCCATTCATTAGTTGCTGCATTAAAACCAACACCTGGATCTGCATTTTTTAATCGTTCAACAATGATTGAACCTTCTAAACCAGCGTTTTCAGCAATTTGTCTTACAGGTGCTTGTAATGCTTTTAAGACAATATTCACACCTGTTTCAACGTCTCCTTCTGCTTCAATTTCACTTACTTTTTTGTAAATATTAACTAAGGCAGTTCCACCACCAGCAACAATTCCTTCTTCTACTGCTGCTCTAGTTGAGTTCAATGCATCTTCAATACGTAATTTACGCTCTTTAAGTTCAGTTTCACTAGCAGCACCTACTTTGATTACTGCAACACCACCAGCTAATTTAGCAAGGCGTTCTTGTAATTTTTCTTTATCAAAGTCAGAATCTGTTTCTTCAATTTGAGCTTTAATTTGGCTAACACGAGCGTCGATGTTATTTTCATCGCCGTCACCGTCAACTACAGTTGTATTATCTTTAGTGACTTCAACTTTGTTTGCAGTACCTAACATATCAATTGAAGCATCTTTTAAATCAAATCCTAAATCATCAGTAATCACTTGAGCACCTGTTAATATAGCTAAATCTTCTAACATTGCCTTACGACGATCACCAAAACCAGGTGCTTTAACTGCAACTGCTGTAAATGTTCCACGCATACGGTTTAATACGATATTAGTTAATGCGTCACCTTCTACTTCATCAGCAACAATTAAAATTGGACGATTTGATTGAACAACTTGTTCTAATAACGGTAAAATATCTTGGAATGATGATATTTTCTTGTCAGTTACTAAAATATATGGTCTTTCTAATTCAGCAATCATTTTATCTGAATCTGTTACCATGTATGGCGATTGATATCCTCTATCAAATTGCATACCTTCAACGACTTCTAATTCAGTATTAAATCCATTAGATTCTTCAATTGTAATAACACCGTCATTACCAACTTTTTCCATTGCTTCTGAAATGTATTTACCAATTTCTTCGTCAGCTGCAGAAATAGCACCTACTTGAGCAATTTCATTTTTATTTTCAACTTTTTGAGAAATATCATGTAATGCTTCAACTGCTACTTGTACTGCTTTATCGATACCTTGTCTTAAACCAACAGGATTAGCGCCACTTGTTACGTTTTTAAGACCTTCTTGAATCATCGCTTGTGCTAAAACTGTTGCTGTTGTTGTACCATCACCAGCAATTTCATTAGTTTTATTAGCGACTTCTTGTACTAATTTAGCACCCATATTTTCATAAGGATCTTCTAATTCTATTTCTTTTGCAATTGTTACACCATCATTTGTAATTAATGGTGCTGTGTATTCTTTGTCTAATACAACGTTACGCCCTTTTGGACCAATAGTTACTTTTACAGCATTCGCTAATTTATCTACACCGCGTAACATTGATTGACGTGCATCTTCTGAAAATTTTAAGTCTTTAGCCATTATGTCTGACCTCCAGTATAATAAGTAATTTCATGTTTTAATTTATATGTTTTATTTATTCTTCAATAATTGCTAATATGTCATCTTCATTTAATACGATGTATGTTTCATCGCCTCGTTTAACTTCTGTTCCTGCATATTGTTGAAATACAATTGTATCTCCTTCTTTAACTTCAGGAGCAACTCTAGAACCATCGTCTAATAAGCGGCCTTTACCCACTGCTTTAACGATACCTTCATTTGATTTTTCTTTAGCACTATCAGTTAATACGATACCGCTTTTTGTTGTTTGTTCTTGTTCTTTTCTTTCAATAATCACACGATTTCCTAATGGTTTAAGCATGATTGTTCCTCCTCGTGATCACAAATTTTAGCACTTTAACTTTTAGAGTGCTAAACTACTTTTAATAATAATCAAATTTGGTCAATATTTCAAGTCAAAGCACTCTTAAATAATTTTGTACATTAACTTTATTTACGATAAAATAAACTATAAACAGAAAATCGGAGGTTCATTATGAATAGATTTTGGGTATCTTTATTAACGATATTCATCTATGCCTTAGCTCAATTCTTACCTGGTATCATTTTAGGAAGTGGATTAGTTCATCTTGAAAAAGGCATGAAAACAACTCAATTTATGATATATACGCAAGTTTCATTATTTATTATTGCAGCTATCATAATTATTTTAATCAATTTAAAAATTAAAAATCCTACTAAACTTGAAGCTGGTTTTAAAGAACCTAAACGTTATATTTTAAGTTGGGCATTACTTGGTTTTTGTATCGTTATGCTTTATCAGGTCGTTGTTAGTTTAATTTATGTTGCTATTACAGGACAACAACAACCGAGTCCAAATACAGAAAGACTTATGGCAATCGCAAGACAAATGCCAATATTTATTTTATTAGTTTCAATAGTAGGTCCAATTTTAGAGGAATTTGTATTCAGAAAAGTACTCTTTGGTGAATTATATAACGCGATTAAAGGAAATCGAATTGTTGCCTTTTTAATAGCTTCAATTGTTAGTTCCCTTTTATTTGCATTAGCACATAACGACTTTAAATTTATACCAATGTATTTTGGTATGGGCATGATTTTCTCCTTAGCCTACACTTATACTAATAGAATAGCTGTTCCAATAATCATTCATATGCTACAAAATGGAACGGTAGTAGTTATGCAAGTCTTTGGTGGAGAATCACTTAAAAAAGTCCAAGAACAAGCCAGTTTTATAATCCAATTGATTTTTAATTAGATATTTATATAACAATAGAGCCAGTCACTATTTCAGTGATTGGCTCTATCTATGTTTAAAATACTTATTTCAATTATACTTCTTCATCTTCTTTTCTACGCTTAAATATAAATGCAATGATAACGCCTATAAAAATAGCTATGATACTACTACTTAGTGCAATTATAGTTCTATTCATTTTTGTATCTTTTTGATAGCTCTCTTTATGTTGATTTGATGTGTTTACTTTATCGTCGCTATGATTTTTAAAAGCGCTTGTATTTTTATCTTCTTTATCTTCTGGCTTTTTAAGTTCTGGCATTGAACCAATATCTCCTGTAATTAAAGCTAAAACTTGTTCATCTAAGTTTTGATAATATGCTTTTGAATCTAAAGGATTAAAATACTGAAATCTGAAGTAATTTGATTTTTGCTGTAAAGAATTGAGGTATTGATTTCCACTAAACGTTTCTTTTTTAAAGATATTATAAATATCCCTATCAGATATAGCTCCATCAGAATCATTTAATTGATGAATTTGATTAATAACAAAAGGATTATATTTATAAGAACCATTTGCTAAAGAATTAAATCTTCTAATTAATGACTGTTGGTTTGACGTATGTTCAAATCCTTTTTGACTATTAAATATTGATTCAGGATTGTTCCACATAAATCTATTACTATCATATGTCGATGTATTACCTTGTGAATTAGATTTTTTTAATGGACCACTTGATTGGTTTGAATCATCAAATTTCGGCATTAATTGTATTGAATTATTATTTTGATAACGTCCATTATATTGATTATTTGATGAATTTTGTGAATTACTTGGTCTTTGGTACTTAGGCTGGTTTTGGACCCTATTATCAGAATTAGACTGATTTTGATTTACCTTACCGGATGAATGGTTAGATCCATTTGGGTTGTTTTGTTGATGATTGTCGTTTGTAGGTTTCTGTTTTGAATTAGGTTTGTTAGGTTGATTACCATTTTGACCTTGTCTATTATGATTTGGATTATTATTATCTTGATCTTTACTAGGTTGATGACTATTTGTGCCTCCATTGTGATCATTAGACGGTTTGTCATGTTGATTTGACCCATTATTTTGATTATTGTCTTGGTTGTCATCCTTACCACTGTTTGAATCATTTGAGCTATTATTATCGTCTTGATTGTCGTCTTTACCACTATTTGAATCGTTTGAGCCATTATTATCGTCTTGATCATCTTTTCCAGTATTTGAACCATTATTATCTGATGAATCATTATCATTTTTATCATTTTTATCATTTGATTGATTATTGTTTGAATCTGAATTGTCGTTTTGATTTGATCCATTATCATTTCCATTGTCGGAATTACTTTGACTGCTATCGTTGTTGTCATTACCATTTTGTGAGTCATTTTTTCCATTTGAGTTTGATGAATCATCATTATTATCAGCGTCACTATTTTGGTTATCGTCTTTACCAGAATCGCTATTATTTCCTGAATTATTATTTTGTTGGTCTGAGTCTGAAGGTTGTGATGAATTATCATTTGTATTTGAACCTTCATTAGATGCATTCGAATCATTTGTTCCTTCATTAGTGTTATTATCAGAATTTGTGTCTTGATTTTCATTTGAAGATGATTCATTAGTCTCTGAATTAGTTTTATTATCCTGAGAACTAGAAGTATTATCATCTTTATTAGAGTTATTTTGTTGGGATGTATCATTTTGATGTGTTGTATTAGTGTTTTCGGCCGCATGGACTGAATTACTAATTAATGAAGTACTTAAAATCAATGCAAAACTTGACAACATTATCTTACTTTTGGGTTTATTATGCATTAATAGTCACCTCCTTCTACTAATTGTTTACTATTCAAGTATATATAAATTATCCTAAGAATGCATTGATATATGTTTATTGAAAAATAATATTAATACTTTTGAAATTTTCTAGTAATTATTTGTTTACTTTGATGAGTATAATATTTATACTTAAATTATAAATAGTTATTAACTATAACAAAGGAGAATGATTATGGGTTTATTTAGTAAAAAAAATGATGAAGTATCATTTAATGATGCTATGGAACAACGTCGTACCATTTATAATTTAGAAAGTACAATTTCAATAGACGATTCAGAATTAGAAGAATTAATTGCACATGCTGTTAAACATGTACCTTCAGCTTTTAATTCACAATCAACACGTATCGTTTTATTATTAAATGATAAAAATGAAAAATTCTGGGAAAACACTAAAGAAATTTTAAAAGAAACAATGGGTCCTGATCGTGACTTTGAACCAACACGTCAAAAAATTGATAATTTCAAACATTCATATGGCACAATTCTTTATTATGAAGATAAAGATGTTATTACTGGTTTACAAGAAAAAATGCCAAACTTCTATGATAATTTTGAAATTTGGTCTAACCAAACTAATGCAATGCACCAATATGCAATTTGGACAGCATTAGCAACTAAAGGTATCGGTGCTTCATTACAACACTATAATCCAATTGTTGATGAAGCTACTGCGAACGAATTCAATATTCCTAAAACTTGGAAATTAGTTGCTCAAATGCCATTTGGTAATGTGCGTGAAGAAGCTGGCGAAAAAGATATTAAACCAGTTGAACCTCGTTTCCTTATCAAAAGATAATTTTGTATAATATATGTAAGTGAGATAAATTCTGCTATGGATTTATCTCACTTTTTTGATATATAGCAATTTATTTAGTATCTTATAGTTAATCTTAATTGAGGAGTGATATATATGAAAGTTCAGTTATTTCAAATATATATCGAGTATGGTCAAGCAGAGCAAAATAAATCCAAAATCAAACAGTGGTTTGAAAATGAATTAGAAGATGATACAGATGTTGTCGTCCTTCCAGAAATGTGGAACAACGGTTATGCATTAGAAAAATTAAATGAACTTGCAGACAAAGATTTAAATGACAGTTTACCGTTTATTTCTAATCTCGCTAAAACTTATCAAGTTGATATTATTGCAGGTTCTGTATCAAATCAAATTGGTCAAAATATTTATAATACCGCCTTTTCGGTCCTATCAAATGGCAAGTGTATTAATCGATATAACAAAGTTCATTTAGTGCCTATGCTTAGTGAACCTGACTTTATGTCTCCAGGTAAACAAGTGCCTGAACCTTTTGAACTTTCAGATGGAACTTTAGCTACTCAAATCATTTGCTATGATTTAAGATTTCCTGAATTACTAAGATATCCTGCACGAAGTGGCGCCCAAATTGCATTTTATGTAGCGCAATGGCCAACTGTAAGATTAAATCACTGGCTAGCATTATTAAAAGCACGTGCAATTGAAAATGATATGTTTGTAGTAGGTACAAACAGTTGTGGTAATGATGGTCAAACTGATTATGCTGGTCATTCTATTGTCATAAACCCAAATGGTGAAGTTATTGCAGAATTAGGAAGTAATGAAAGTACTTTATCTATAGATATCGACGTTAATGAAGTATCAGAACAACGTCAAGCTATTCCAGTTTTTGATAATTTAAAACTCAATTTATATAAATAATAGCTAAACACGCTTAACAATACACTATTGAGCGTGTTTTTTATGTATAAGAATAAGCCGTGAGCTTGGGAGGAACTCACGGCTTTAGATAAGTTATTATTAAGGGAATGTTTTTACAGTTATTTTTCAATCTATTTTTTGGGGATGTTATTAATTATGAAAAATTTAGTGAATTTATCTATTTTATAATGATAAATTGAATGTTGTTTACGATAGCTTACATGCTAGAAAATACCTAATTAAAGGTAGCTAAGAATAATACGTAACACTGAGTCCAAGGAAAACTACAGTTTTATTAGTAAATGTTTCGTCACCTACTAATGTTATAAGTTACTAAGTTGGGAGGCTTAATAACTTACCTTTTATACGAAGAAAACAAAGTTATAATGAATTTCTATTATTTAGCGAATTTTTTTACTGTATCTAAAATCCATTTTACAAAATCACCAATTGTTGAAATGATATCTGCAGTCATTGAAATCACTCCTTCCTATTGAATATTGTAAATCCTAAATACTCATCTTAACTAAGTTAAAAAATTATTTTTGGAATTTTTTAACAGTGTTAATGATTAATTTTACTAAATCACCGATTGTTGAAATGATATCTGCTGCCACTGAAATCACTCCTTCCTTTTAGTAATGGAACTAGAATTACTTTAGTAAATAATTCTAATAAGTAGATTAAGCAATTTTTCAACTCTATTTCCATCACATCTCTGTGATATGAGTCTATTAAAACATGGTTATAATTAATTGAATCAAAAATTTCCTAACTCGTAATATTTTATACTAAACTGTAAACCTTTTTATGATAAAATACTTTTTAGAAAGTTCATTATACAGTTAAGTATATATTTTTGACAGTTAGGCATAAACTCCAAAAAGAGTTGCACAAAATTGTATAATGATACTCAAGGAGAGTAGTGAACAAGTGAAAATAATAGATACAAAAATTGATCAATTTGCCAACTACTTGCAACAAAGAAATAACTTGGATCGTATACAATTTCTAAAAGTTCGTTTAGGTATGCAAGTTGTCGTAAGTAACATTGCTAAGTTTATCGTAACCTATGGATTGGCTTTAATATTCCATGTGTTTTGGTACACCCTTGTAACACATATTGCGTATATGATTTTAAGATTTTACGCTCACGGAGCACACGCTAAATCTTCTATATTATGTCATATACAAAACATATTAATATTTCTTATTATGCCATGGTTAATTGTGAAGTTATCAATAGGTCACTTTACAATGTTATTATTCGCGTTAATCGGATATTTCATTGTAATTACTTATGCACCTGCTGCAACAAAAAAACAACCTATACCTAAACGCTTAGTGAAAAGGAAACGAATACTCTCCATTGTTTTATATATGTTATTAGTTATTATTTCGTTTATAGTTAAAGAACCATATTCACAATTAATTTTATTTGGATTAATTGTCGAATCAACAACTTTACTACCTATCTTTTTCCCTAAGGAGGATTAATACTATGGAAACTTTAGTTAATTTATTTTTAAAATTTTTCACATCAATAATGGAATTTGTTGGATTAGTAGCTGGAGCAAATCCTTGCTCTGCATATTTTGATGAACCAGAAGTACCGGAAGAATTAAGTCAATTATTCGAATAATTTAAAATAGAAAGTGTGCTCTGTATGGATGCAATAAATTTATTACCAGCTGCAGCTTTGCAAGTCGCTTTATTATTTTTAGTATCTAAAATTATTATTAATATTAAGTTTTATTTAAGGGATTATTTAATCATTTTAGGGGTTATAATCCCTTCAGTATTTATTTACTACTTTTTTGATAGAGCCGGCTTAATTTTTATAGTTTTGGCAATGATAGTTTTTTACTATTTTAAAGTTAAATTATACTCAGTAATTATTGTACTACTAAGTAATTTAATAATGTATTTAACAAACTTCTTGGCTGTAAGTTTTTATCTAACAATGGTTAATATTTTTCCAAAAAGTCAATTATTAGTTATATTTCATTTCATTTTATTTTATTCTATTGCTTTACTATTAGCTTATTTTATTAGAACTTTATTCAAAAAACTAAAAGAATCTTATCTTTCGTTAAATAAAACATATATTACTATTATTTCTGTTGTATTATCATTTTCTTTTGTGTTCTTTTACATAATTTCACAAACTGACATGAGTGCACCTAATAGTTTAAGATTATATGCAATTGTATTCGTTGGATTAATCATCTTTTTAAGTATTATTATTTTCATTCTATCCATGTTCACTCTACGAGAAATGCGTTACAAACGTAACCTTCAAGAAATTGAAACGTATTATGAATATACTTTAAAGATAGAATCCATTAATAATGAAATGCGTAAGTTTAGACATGATTATGTTAATATTCTTTCTACGATGTCTGAATTTATTCGTGAGGATGATATGCCAGGCTTGCGTCAATATTTTAATGAACAAATTGTACCGATGAAAGATAACCTACAAACACGTTCTTTAAAACTTAATGGTATAGAAAAATTAAAAGTTCGTGAAATTAAAGGTCTTATTACAACAAAAATTCTACAGGCTCAAGAAAAAGAAATAGCGATCAGTATCGAGGTTCCAGATAATATAGAGCGTATTGATATGAATACAATAGAATTAAGTCGAATTATTGGCATCACTTTAGACAATGCCATTGAGGCCTCTGAACCGCTTGATGATTCATTAATACGTATCGCCTTTTTCAAAGAAGAAGAATCTGTCACACTTATTATTATGAATAAATGTGATGATGATATTCCACGCGTACATGAGTTATTTGAAGAAGGTTTCTCAACAAAAGGAAAAAGCCGTGGACTAGGTTTATCAACCTTAAAAGAAATTACTGACAATAATGAAAATGTACTGCTAGATACAGTCATAGAAAATAGCTTTTTTGTTCAAAAAATTGAAATTATAGAGAAAGAATCATAAGGATGTGAAACTATGAAAATTTTCATTTGCGAAGATGATCCAAAACAAAGAGAGAATATGACTTCAATTATTAAAAATTATATTATGATTGAGGAAAAACCTATGGAGCTTGCTCTCGCAACTGATGATCCTTATGAAGTGCTTGAGCAATCAAAAGAAATGAATGATATCGGTTGTTATTTCTTAGATATCCAACTCGAAGCAGATATTAATGGCATTAAATTAGGTAGTGAAATTCGCAAACATGACCCTGTTGGTAATATTATATTTGTTACAAGTCATAGCGAACTAACATACCTCACCTTTGTATACAAAGTGGCAGCGATGGATTTCATATTTAAAGATGACCCAGCAGAACTGAAAACGCGAATTATTGATTGTTTAGAAACCGCTCACACAAGACTTAAGTTATTATCAAAAGAAAGTAATGTTGAAACAATCGAATTAAAACGTGGAAGTAATTCAGTGTATGTACAATATGACGATATTATGTTTTTCGAATCATCTAGTAAATCACATCGTTTAATCGCCCATTTAGATAATAGACAAATCGAATTTTATGGTAATCTTAAAGAATTAAGTCAATTAGATGACCGCTTCTTTAGATGCCACAATAGTTTTGTAGTTAATCGAAGAAACATAGAATCGATTGATTCAAAAGAACGTATTGTCTATTTCAAAAACAAAGAACATTGTTATGCATCTGTTCGTAATGTTAAAAAAATCTAGTACACCTTTTCTATTTTATTAAATGATAAAACCATCCGTAATCACTATACGGATGGTTTTTTTGTATATTCTATAATTGATTTTCTATATCAGCTAATGTTGGAATACTTTCAATAGCACCATATTTTGTCGTTACTTGTGCAGCGACATTATTACTAAATTTTAAAATTTCGTCACCGTAATTTTTAAACAATTGTGGAATATCAATTGCTTGTTGTTCTAAAATTTTACTAATGACAGCCCCAATAAATGCATCACCTGCACCAGTCGTATCAATCGCTTTAACTTTCACACCATTTTGATGTTTTTCAGTTCCATCTTTTAAATAAATAGATGCACCATTAGGCCCTTTTGTATAAATAACTGCTTTAACATTTCCTTTAAATAACGAGTTTATTGCTTCTGACTCATTTTGTTCGCCAGTTATAAATTCAATTTCTTCATCTGAAACTTTAATAATATGTGCTTTCGGTATAAACTCTAAAATTGCTTTTCGACAATCATCTTCATTATCCCACAATGGTAACCTTACATTAGGATCAAAAATAATTGTTCCTTGTTCCTGTTCAAATTTTTCAACTAATGCTAAATGTGCTTTTTTCATTGGGCTTTCTACTAAATCTACTGAGCAGAAATGTAGTACATCTTCTTTAGTAACTTGTATTTTATCGATATTATCTGCATCATATAACATATCTGCGGATGGCTTACGATAAAATGAGAAATCTCTTTGACCATCTTCTTTTAAACTTACAAATGCAAGGGCTGTATTAGCCTCATCAGTTCTCTCAATATATTGTGTACCTACACCAATGTCATTAATTGTTTCAAGGATAATATCACCGAACGCATCATTGCCTAATTGAGTTATCATTTCTGCATGTCCACCAAGCTTTTGTACAGTACATGCAACGTTACATGGTGCCCCTCCAACTTGTCGTGAGAATTGTTCAACATCCTTTAAAGCTTTATTTGTCACAGTTGGCATAAAATCAATTAATGCTTCTCCTATTGCGAATAAACGTCTCATTGATTGTCACCTTTCAAATCATATTTAGTAAATTGTAGATAAACTTGTCCTGATTCTGTAGATGTTTTAATGCCTGTTGCGTTATTATCGGGGAATATTCTTGAAGTTAATACACGTTCACCATCATTACAGAAAATCTCAATACTTGAGGTATCAACATAAATTCGTAATTGTGATAGTGATGAATCTAGCTTCGTACTACGAGTTGTACCCTCAACATTACCAGGTAGCAAACCACTTTCGGTACGATCAAGCGTTAAAGTATTCATTTGCTTATTATATGAAATCACAGTTGATTGATTTTTAGATGTTCTTAATTCGAAATAAATTTCTGAAGCATCATTTTCTAAAATATCTATAATCAATTCATACTGCTTACCTTCATATGGATGTAATTTGGTTGTGAATTTATTGGCATATCCTAAAGCTGTTTCTTTGTTGTAACGTAACTTTTCTAAGTTTTTAATAGGACGTTGTTTTAATTTACCATTTTCAATATTTAATACTCTAGGAAGTGTTAGACAGTGTGCCCAACCTTCTTCGTCTGTTGGGTATGTAGTATCTGGTAATCCCATCCAACCAATTAAAATACGTTGTCCATTTTCATCTAAAAATGTTTGTGGTGCATAAAAATCAAAGCCTTTATCTAACTCTAAAAATGCTTCGTGATCAAAGTTAAGTGTTTCAAAGTTTAAATCTCCAATTAAATAACCTGATTGATAAATATTTTGATATTTATCTTCTTCACTTTCAATGCCTTGTGGACAAAACATTATGACATCATGTCCATCTAACTCGAAATAATCTGGGCATTCCCACATATATCCAAATTGATTTAATTTTGTTTTGATTTCGCCGAGATAGTGCCAATTCACTATGTCTGTAGTTTGATATAGTAATAATTTACCAAATTCGTCATTTGTCTGTGCGCCTATAATTGCGTAATATTTATCATTATGACTAAATACTTTAGGATCTCTAAAATGGCTTGTATATCCTTCAGGTTGATGGCTAATGACTGGTTTAGGAAACTTTTCTACAGTACCGTCATCTTTAAGTCTAGCTATCATTTGCGTTGCTTGTCTTTGCCAATCATGATCACGATGATTACCTGTATACATATAATAAAGATGTCCTTGGTATTCAAAGGCACTACCACTATATACACCATGGCTATCATATTTTGTATCTGGGCTTAATATAACACCTTCAGGCTGAAAGTGTACTAAGTCTTTACTCGTATAATTATACCAATACTTCAATCCGTGAACTGCACCTAGCGGAAACCATTGGTGAGAAATATAATATTTTCCATTAAAATATATTAAACCATTTGGATCATTTAATAATCCCATCTCTGGTTGAATATGATAAGTTTGTCTATATGGAGATAATTGTGTTTGTTGTTTTAATTCCAATAACTTGTCGCTATCAATATCTTCCATACGTTGATAACGCTCTTCTCTAGTCCATTCCTTCATTCATATCCCCCTAAATATATTAATATTAATTGTTAGTTTTATTCGATATCGTTTACTTTAAATGACATTAATATTTTATCATTTTTACTGGTATCGGTTCCATATGAATTAAATAAAATTTATAATTTCACTGGAATAACCACTGATTCTTCAGTTTTTTCATTTTTTATTAATTGTCTTACTTCAGTCATTGCACGTTTACCAGCTTCAAAATAATTAAATTGAATCGTACGAATTGAAGGTGAAACAATTTGAGTCATCGGATCCCCACCAAATCCATGAATGATAGTAGGTTTACAATTTCTTTCAGAATTAAAGCTATATTTATGAATTGCTAATGCAATCGCATCTGTAGCACCAACGAGTACGTCAACTTTATCTATTTGAGACAAATATTGTTGTACATCTTCTAAAGCATTTTCATATTTGAATGACGTTTCAAAAATACTTGGTTTGATTTGATGACTTGCCAATCCATCTAATAACCCATTTTTACGGTGAATACCTACAGCGATATCATTTTCAGTGACACTAAAGAAGTGCACATGATGAGGTTGTCTTTGGCCAATCCAATTTCCTACAGATAAACCAGCTTGATAATCGTCATGTGTAATACTATGTAAGCCTGGATAATTTTGTCCCACTATAATGATAGGTACGTCAGCTTTATCAATAACTTCTAAATGACTCTCCGTAATATCAGTTGCCATTAATATGATGGCATCTACTTTACTGCGTGATAATGTTTCTATAGCATCTATTTCCGCTTCAATCTGTAACCCAGTATAGTTCAATAATAATTGATAATGGTGTTGATGACATTGCGAAACGATACCTTTAATGGTTTCATCTACAGCATATGAATTCATTCTTGGAATAATAGCTCC
Source organism: Staphylococcus pasteuri (assembly GCF_030547725.1). Lineage (NCBI taxonomy): Bacteria > Bacillati > Bacillota > Bacilli > Caryophanales > Staphylococcaceae > Staphylococcus > Staphylococcus pasteuri. The sequence goes on from NZ_JAUOQO010000008.1 coordinate 89,534, forward strand.
AATTAAATGTGTCTGTGTTGCTCTCAAACTTTGTGCAAATTGATTGGGTTGATAATCGTGCTCATTAATGATTTTACTTAGTTTTAGTCGTGTTTTCTTACTAACAGAACCATCATTTAAATATCTTGAAACGGTACTTTTAGATACGCCTGCTAACTTCGCTATATCAGATATATTTTTCATATAAATTACTCACCTATCATATTTTGGAAAACTTAGTACTATTTTATCACATATGTAATCGCTTTAAATACCTATTTATTCTATTAATTTAAATATGATAAGTGAGTTCCAATCAATATTTTACTAACCAAATAGAAATGTGTTTCATACTTCTACTTAATATCAAGTTAATCTTATTCTAATTTTTAATATGTCTATTAAATTTATTTAATTCTCCGTAAAAATAAGCATTTTCTCCATGTACTAATTGATCTAAACCTGTTCGATCTTCAGTAGGTGTCGTCGCTAATGGTGTGAATATTCTGATTATTTTAGCTACTAAAAACGTCATGATGCCACTAAAGGCAATCACTGTTATTACGGATAATATTTGTATACCTAAAATTTTAAAGTCTCCACTATAAATAAATCCATTTTGTATTGAATCATTCACTTGATGTGATTGAAATATGCTTGTACAAATAGCACCCAAAATACCTCCTATACCATGAATTCCAAAGGCATCTAATGCATCATTATATTTGAGTTTGACTTTAGTATAATTAATTACAATATAGCAAATAATGCCACCTATCATCGCAATAAACATACTACTTATATAGCTAACATAGCCTGCTGCTGGCGTTATTGTAACTAAACCAGATAGACTTCCAGATAATAATCCTAATAAACTTGTTGTTTTTTTCATTTTATATTCAATTAGTAACCAGCCAAATGCACCCGCGCTTGCTGCTATAACTGTATTAACAAATGCAACAGCAGCAATTTTATCATATGTAAAAGCACTACCCACATTAAATCCATACCAACCAATCCAGACTAAAATCCCGCCTATTAATGTAATGAGTAAATTATGAGGTGTGGGCTTTTCTTGTTTCTTTCCAATGCCAATCATTATTCCTAATACTAAACCTGATACTCCTGAGGTAATATGTACAACAGTCCCTCCTGCAAAATCTAAAGCACCTAATTGACTAATCCAGCCTTTTCCCCAAACCCAATGAGCTACAGGACTATATACTAAAATCACCCATATAAATACAAATATAAGATATGGAATAAATTTCATTTTTTCAGCTACTGAACCCGATAATATAGATACAGAAATGGTACAAAACATCATTTGGAATAACATAAACAACGATAACGGTATATGTGCATCAATTGAAGTTGAAATATCGAATCCAACATGGTTTAATCCGAAGTATTCTAAACCACCAATCCAATTATTTCCTTTACTAAAACTTAAACTAAACCCTATTATTGCCCATGCGAAAGTAACAATAATAATAGCTGACATACTTTGCATTACTGTATTTAATACATTTTTAGATTGTACTAAACCACCGTAAAATAAACTTAATCCCGGTGTCATTAACCAAACTAATAAAGTACATAAAAATAAAAACATTGTATCATTTAAATTCATATGATCACTCCTTTGAAAATATATTACTAATACTTTCAAAGAAATAGCAAAAATCGGTCATATTTCCTTTCATAGCATGTTAGAAAATATGACCTATAAAATTAAATTCCAATATAAAATAGAAAAAAGGAACAAGCATCTTTCATTGGATACTCGTTCCTTTTGAAATCTATTTAATTAAGCTTTTTGAACTGTAATCGTCCATGAAGCATCGCCTAGCTGTTCGTAATTAGTTACAGGGTAACCATTTTCAGCAGCCCAATTTGGAATTGCTTCTGTTGCTTGAGTACAATCAAAATCAATTTTCAATTCATCACCTGAATCTAATTCAGTCATTTTCTTTTGTGCTTCTATTAATGGGAAAGGACACACCATTCCTACTGTACCTAATTCATATACCATGTTATTTCCTCCTTAAGTTGTTTGTGTATGCTGTTGTAATGTCGTTTTAGGCTGTTTAGTTGTAGATTTTTGTAATTGTTTCATAGGTTTAACAAAAATAAAATAACTCATAAACCAAACACCTATAATCATAGAGCCAAGTGCTATCCAACCTTGCCAACTCATTGTTGCTGTTTCAACTAGACCATTACCAATTGAACATCCACCAGCGACAGACGCACCAAAGCCCATAAACGCACCACCTAAGGCACTATTTCTAATTGTTTTTTTATCTGGTAAACGCCATTTAAATTCTTTAGAACCTTTTGCGGCAATATAAGATCCTAAGAATATACCAATAACCAGCAATACTCCCCAATCTACGAATTTTGTATTACCACTTATTAGAAAGTTTACGATATTTGAAGATGGTGTAGTAATACCTAAGCCATGATTTCTACCTGTTGAACTACTCATTGGCCATGCTAATAAAGCGATTAATCCTACTGCGATTGCAGCTGCAAATGGGTGATATCTTTTTTCAAATAGATAATGTCTTAAGCCTGTATATTTTTGTTTTAATTTTGGTACTGCAACTTTAGGTTTTCTAAGCGTTTTAGTAACAAAATAAATTGTAATGATAGCCAATATTACAATTAAAATCCAATGTGGAATGTGTAATGTTTCGGACATACTCGCATTTACATTTGTAGGCTTATTAATGAAATTTAATACTGGTGAAAGAATACCTGTTTTAGTAATTGCACTTGTTAATGCATATAAAATAAGTGCTATCCAGCTACCAATTAAACCTTCTCCTGCACGATAATATGTTCCTGTAGCACATCCTCCGGCTAATACAATTCCAATTCCAAATACAAAGGAACCTATTACTGTACCAATTACTGGAAAAGTATGGGATGGCACAGTAAGTAATCCTAAACTAGTTAATATGAGTAAACCAATACTTTGTACTGAGATTGCAATGAGTAAAGCGTAAAACATTTTATTACTCTTTTGTACATACATATCTCTAAATCCACCGGCTAAACAAAATCGGGTTCTTTGCATAACGAAACCTAACAAAAGTCCAACAATTAAACCACTAATTATCATCCAAATCATTTTATCACTCTTTTCCGATAAGTTTACTAGGTATTATATCCAATTAAGTATTCTTTTTCAAGATTATAATTTAATATTTCATTATTAAATTAATTCTTTTTGTTCAAAGCTCATAAAAAAACACACCCTATCTATTGATAAGATGTGAACTAGCTATTATGATTGCAGATCATCTATTTGTTGAACAAGCTCTTTTAATTCATTAGCTTTCAAATGACTAAATTTAAACCATTCATTTCTATAATATATAAGTAATTTATAACCTAATAAGCCTTTTCTGACTTCATAACGAATCATTTGCTTTACATTAATTTCTAAATTGAGTGGATTATGATTTGTATAATATGATTTAAATACTATCGTTTGCTCTGACAAAACTAACTTACCAGGTATGTATATTAATGAAGGTAGATGTGCTTTATAAGTACATCCCACTTCTAATATTGATTTATTAGTCATTTCACAGCCTCCTAAATCATATTTTTATTAATCATAATTTCTCATAAAGAATAACAATGATTGTAATTCAATACCTAAATCAATATGATGCACTTGTACATCTTTAGGGGTGTTAAGTCTTGCTGGCGTGAAATTCATGATTCCTTTAACACCAGATTCAACAAGTTCATCTACTACAGTTTGTGCTACATGTTCAGGTGTAGTTAAAATAACTACATCAATATCCAAGCTTTTTAGTGTTTCCTTAATAGTTCTGCTATCTTTAATTACTACTTTTCCTACTTGTTCGCCTATAACATTTTTATCTACATCAAATGCTTCAGTAATAGACATTTCATCATGTATAGAAAAGTTATACGTTAATAGCGCTCGACCTAAATTACCTACGCCGACTATAGCAATTTTAATATCATTACTTCCGTTAATTTCCTTTTTGAAGAATTCAATTAAACTATCAATATTATAACCGTATCCTTTTTTACCTAATTCTCCAAAATATGAAAAATCCCTACGAATCGTAGCTGAATCTATTTGTAATGCTTCACTAATCGTTTTAGAATTAACACGATCGATTCCTTTACTTTTTAAATTACTTACAAATCTATAATATAATGGTAAACGTTTTAAAGTTGCTCGAGGAATTTTAACGTTACTTGCCATTTTATAAGTCTCCCTTCGACGCTATAACTGGTACAATTATTATTAAATCAACGCAAATATGTTTGCGATAATAAAATTTCAAATAATTGTTTACAATGAATACTTGCTAATTATACATTAATAAAATTTAAAAATAAATATCCTAGTTTCAAGACATGACTTAATACTGTAAAATAAAGAATAATATGATTAACAAATTTTTAAACATATCAAACTATATTAATAGTTTATAATGATATCGCTAATATAGAAAGGTGAAGTCGGATGATACTTTTACAACTTAATGACATATCTAAATCGTTCGATGGTGAAGATATCTTTACTAACGTTGATTTTGAAGTTAAAACTGGTGAACGCATAGGTGTAGTTGGCCGAAATGGTGCTGGTAAGTCAACGCTTATGAAAATTATAGCAGGTACTGAAGATTATGATAGTGGTCATATTTCAAAAATTAAAAATCTTAAAATCGGCTATTTAACTCAACAAATGACATTAGACTCAAATGCCACTGTTTATGAAGAGATGTCGAAACCATTTGAACATATTAAAAATATTGAATCCCTTATTAAAGAAGAAACTGATTGGTTAGCTAAGCATGCTGGAGATTACGATACACCAGACTATCAATTACATATGGAAAAATATGAATCTCTATCTAATCAATTTGAACAACTTGAAGGCTATCAATATGATAGTAAAATTAAAACAGTCCTTCACGGTTTGAATTTTAATGAAGAAGATTTTGATAAGCCTATTAATGATTTTAGTGGTGGTCAAAAAACAAGATTATCACTTGCACAAATGTTACTTAATGAACCTGATTTGCTATTACTAGATGAACCTACTAACCACCTTGATTTAGAAACAACAAAATGGTTAGAAGATTATTTAAGATACTTTAAAGGTGCAATTGTCATAATCAGTCATGACAGATATTTCTTAGATAAAATCATTACTCAAGTTTATGATGTAGCCCTAGGTGAAGTAAAACGCTATATAGGTAACTATGAACAATTTATACAACAAAGAGATAAATATTATGAAAAACGTATGCAAGAATATGAAAAACAACAAGAAGAAATTAAACGACTTGAAACGTTTGTTGAAAAAAATATTACACGTGCATCTACAAGTGGAATGGCAAAAAGTCGTCGTAAAACATTAGAAAAAATGCAACGCATCGACAAGCCTATGATTGATGCTAGAAGTGCTAATATTCAATTTGGTTTTGATAGAAATACTGGTAATGATGTTATGCATATCAAACAATTAGAAATTGGTTATGATCAAACGCCTATTACCCAACCTATCACAATGGAGGTTTCAAAAGGAGACCATATTGCCATTATTGGACCTAATGGTGTTGGTAAAACGACTTTAATTAAAACAATTGCCAATCGTCAATCCAAATTGGCAGGTGACATCACATATGGTGCTAATTTAAATATGGGTTACTATGATCAAAAACAAGCTGAGTTTAAATCAAATAAAACTATTTTAGATTATGTTTGGGATCAATATCCAAATATGAATGAAAAAGATATTCGTGCCGTATTAGGTAGATTCTTATTCGTTCAAGATGATGTCAAAAAAATTATAAATGATTTATCAGGTGGCGAAAAAGCAAGACTTCAACTTGCTTTATTAATGTTACAACGTGATAATGTTTTAATTTTAGATGAGCCTACCAACCACTTAGATATAGATTCAAAAGAAATGTTAGAACAAGCGCTAGAGCATTTTGAAGGGACTATCATCTTTGTTTCTCATGACAGATATTTCATTAATCAACTAGCTAATAAAGTATTTGATTTAGATCATGATGGTGGCAAAATGTATCTAGGTAACTATCAATACTATATTGATAAAACAGAAGAAGCAGCCGCTTTAAAAGCCCAAGAGGATAAAGAATCCCAGTCCGTTCATCAACAAAATAATAACCAAACAATGACAAATTCATACGATGATCAAAAACAACGTCGTCGAGAACAACGCAAAATTGAACGTGAAATTGAGCAACGAGAGCAGATAATTGAAAGTTGTGAAACTAAAATTGAGTCTATTGATAATGAATTGATGCAACCTGAAGTATATAGTAATCCTGTTAAAGCAAATGAACTAGCTGAACTAAAATCTAATACCGAACAAGAATTAGAACAGGCTATGATTGAATGGGAAGAATTACAAGAAAAATTATAAATATCCTTTTTACTATCAGACATTAAAATGTGGATTTTCTACATTTTAGTGTCTTTTTTCTAATTATTGAATTGATATTTATTAACATTAAAAGTCCCCTTATTCATAGCTATCCACAGAGTTATCCTAGTTATCCACAGGTAATATGTTACTCATTTTTTAAGTTATTCAGAAAAAATTAGCTAATATCCACAGTAAATAACACTACTTATCCACAAGTTGTGCACTATTTGTTGATAAGTACGCATGTTCCCTATTGACATTAAATTAATATAATCATTACATACTTCATTGTTTCTTAAATAATGATATGAAATAATTACCTTAATAATACATAAAGGAGCTTTTTTATGGATGATGTCCGTTTATTTCTATTATTTGTGTTAGGTGTTGTTTTATTAACTACAATAGTGAGTATTATTTCTGCGATTTTTAATAAAAAACAACTCGTTACAAAAATTAATCAATTATGGCCCAATCGTCAAAAATTAGAAAATTTTATTCGACCTAATGCCAGATATGATTATCAATATCAAACATATCGTTCTAATTATGATGAAAATTCGCTTATAGATAATAAAACTTGGTCAGATTTAAATATGGATGCATTATTTCAATCTATGAATTTTAACTTTACAGCCATTGGTGAAATGAGATTATATGCTACTTTACGTGGTATGTTTAAAGCAAATAATAAAGAATTAAAACGTTATTTTAAGCATAATCGTTCATTTAGAAATCAAGTTGCTTTCCATTTAGCACAAATTGGTAAAAGTGTGTATCCTCACTTCCCCGATCAATTAAGGGCAACATCTTATTTATGTTTGCACCATTATTACCAATTATCGCTTTAGTCTATACGTTTATTAATACATCTAATGGAATTATGGTACTCGTATTAGCTTGTGTTTTTAATATTATTTTATCTGTGAGTTTAAAAAAGACTTATGAGCAAGATTTGAAAACTATTTTTTATACTGCAAATATTTTAAGTCAAAGTAAGAAATTAACTGAAATTGAAGGAACACCAGATTTAAATGTAAACTTTAATCATTTTAAAAGTGCTCGCTATTTAAGTGGCTTATTAGTAAAAATAGAAGGTGGCGATTTTGCATCTGCCTTTATTTTATTAATTAAAACTGTTTTCATGCTAGATTATACAATCTTTCACATTATACAAAATAGTTATTATAAATATTTAGAAGAAGTATTAAATTGTTATGATTATATTGGTCAGTTAGATAATCACTATGCTATTTCTTTATATCAAGAAACTTTAGATGAATATTGCGAACCTGAAATAATACAATCACAAGATACACAACATTATTTATGTGATTTTGAAGATTTAACGCATCCATTAATTACAGATGCTGTACCGAATGATTTATCTATTAATCAAAATATTTTATTAACTGGTTCGAATGCTTCTGGTAAATCTACCTTTATGAAAGCAGTGGCACTTAATTTAATTTTAGCCCAATCAATAGAGACTGCTACAGCCTCTCAATTTAAATATCTACCTGGCTTAGTATTCACTTCGATGGCTAATGCAGATGATGTTCTATCTGGAGATAGTTATTTTATGGCTGAACTTAAATCCATTAGACGTTTATTTAATATTTCAACTGATAAACAAATATATTGTTTTATAGATGAAATATTTAAAGGCACAAACACAACAGAAAGAATTGCCGCTTCTGAATCGGTATTAACCTATTTAAATAATATACCGAACTATTATGTTCTAGCGGCAACACATGATATTGAACTATCATCATTATTAAGTCCAAGTTTCATTAATTATCACTTTAATGAGTCTATTAAGAATGATTCTATTGATTTCGATTTTAAAATTAAACCAGGTAAGGCGAATACTAGAAATGCAATAGAGTTATTGAGACTGACTCAATTTCCTAACGATATATATAAGCGTGCTAAACAACAAGTTGAAGATCAATAAAATAAGTCAGTAGTTTGAGAATTATTTTTCTCTCACTACTGACTTTTGTTTTATAAATTTGATTCTATTGTAAAATCTTCTATATCAATATTATTTTGGCCATTCATAGCCATATCTCCACGTTTACCAGCTAAATATAAATAGTGACCTGCAGCACCAATCATTGCTGCATTATCAGTACATAATTTTGGTGCTGGTATTGTTAATTGAATATTATTTTGTTCACACTGACTGGCTATACTTTCTCTCAAGCCACGATTACTGGCTACGCCACCAGCAACAATTAGTCGATCAACATTATAAGCTTTACATGCATGAATAGCTTTAGTAGTTATTACTTCTACAACACTATTTTGAAAACTTGTTGCTACATTTTCTGGAATTATATCTTGTCCCTTTTGACGTTGGTTATGCAATTGATTAATGACTGCACTTTTCAATCCACTAAAACTAAAATCATAGCTATCTTTTTCTAACCAAACTCTAGGAAATTGATAAGTGTCTTGGCCTTTAGCTGCTAATTGATCAACTTGAGGTCCACCAGGATAAGGTAAATCAATTGTGCGAGCTACTTTATCATATGCTTCACCTACTGCATCATCTCTTGTTTCACCTATTACTTTAAAATTTAAATGATCTTTCATATAAACTAATTCTGTATGGCCACCTGAAACAATTAAGGCTATGAGTGGAAATGTGAGCGGTGTTTCTAAATGATTAGCATATATATGTCCAGCAATATGGTGAACAGGTATTAGTGGGATATCATATGCAAACGCTAAAGCTTTTGCAGCATTAATGCCAATAAGTAATGCTCCAATAAGACCTGGTCCTTGAGTTACAGCTATAGCATCGATATCTTTCATAGATACATTAGCCGTTTGTAAAGATTCATCAATCGTTGTTGTAATCCCTTCAACATGATGTCTACTTGCAATTTCAGGCACAACTCCACCGAAACGTTTATGACTCTCTATTTGACTTAAAACCGTATTCGATAATATCTCTGTTCCATTTTTTATAATACTTACACTTGTCTCATCACAACTTGTCTCTATTGCTAATATCAAAGTTTGGTTATTATTCACTTAAATTCACCCACATCACTAATGCATCCTGCCCTTCTCCATAATAATTTTTTCGTTTACCACCATATTGAAATCCTAGATTTTGATAAACATGTTGCGCTACTATATTATCTATTCTTACTTCTAAACTCATCACTTCACATTTGTGACTTGCATAATTCATAACATATTTTAATAGAAGTTGCCCTAAACCATAACCTCTAAATTGTTCAGTAATTGCAATAGTAGTAATTTGTGCTTGATCAATCACTATCCATAACCCTAAATATCCTATGATAGTATTATCAAATTCTATGACAAAATAATTTGCAAACTCATTCTTTTCAATTTCATGATAAAATGCATCAATTGTCCATGAACTATCGTTAAAACTATTTCTTTCTATGTCAAACACCGACGGAACGTCATCTATACTCATTTTTCTTATATTTAACTGTTCTTTTGTTGGTTTATCCAATTTCTCTCTGCCTCAGTTATTTTATGATATTTTGGAACAAAACTATGAATATCAGCAGGTTGACTAATAAGTTCACTCATCACAGATGCTTGTGGTAATTGATCTATATAGTCCCCTTCTAATAAATGAGATAACTTAGAAGTATCTTGTCCTATAAATAGATATTTTTGATTAAATTCATGTAATTTTGATTTTAAATCTTCAATAGAAATGTATTGATCTTCTAAAATAGTTTCTAATGTTCCATCGCTTTGTCTTTGGTAAATACCCGTATATACTGCCTCACGTCTTGCATCAAATATTGGTACTAAAAGTCGATAATCTTCTTTTATACAAGCTGCTAGTGATTTTAATGAAGATACACCGTACAATTTACAATTTAATGCGTAAGCAAGTGTTTTTGCAGTAGTCACACCAATTCTTAAACCAGTATATGATCCTGGTCCTTCTGCAACAACAATTCCATCTAAATCATGTTTTGAAATACCACTTTGTTCAAACAAACGTTGGATTTCAGGCATGAGCTGCACTGAATGATTTACTTTGGAATTATTATTAATTTCAGCAATTGTTTCATTATTGTTTGTAATGGCAACTGATAAAGGTTGATTGGAAGTGTCTATCAACAATAATTTCATTGTTCAAGTGCCTCCTTCATAGCAATATAATGATTGCCTTCAGCTTCAAGTGTAATTTGACGTTGGCTTTCATCTATAACTTTTATATTAATAACTAAAGCTTCTTTTGGTAGTAAATCTTTGATAAATTGACTCCACTCAATCACTGTAAGAGCCTCATCTTCAAAATATTCATCAAATCCTAAATCTTCTTCTGAATCTTCCAATCGATAGCAATCCATATGATGCAACTTTAAGTTTGTACCTTTATAAGATTTAATAATATTAAAAGTTGGTGAATTAATCGTACGTGTAACACCCATAGCTTGACCAATAAATTGTGTAAGTGTCGTTTTTCCAGCACCTAAATCTCCATTCAATAAAATTAAGTCGCTTGGTTCAATTAACTCAACTAACTGGTTAGCAAATTGTTTCATTTCATCTTTGTCTTTAATATTAATCATAGGCCATTCTCCTATTAATGTTTTTCATTTTCCAAGAATTTTATTAACTTATTTAGTGTAACAAATTTTGACGCTAATTTCTTCGTTAACATGATTAACAATTTTTTAAAATGAATTGTAAGAAAATTCTAAAATATTATTGACACGCTTTTCTCTATGTAGTAAATTAAGTTTATAAATTTTAAAACAATTCAAACTATTCAGAATAAATTACCATTCAGGGAAGGGAGTATAATAAAATGACTAATCACACATATCAATATTCAACGACAACTTCAAACAATATTATTTTATTATACTCTCAAGGGCTGGAACTTTAGTAATTAATCCTTTTACTAAATGTTTAAGTCCTATTTGTAATTGAATGGGACTTATGAACGTCCCAAAAAATTTTGGGGCGTTTTTTATTTTTCTAAAATAATACACGGGGGAATTAATTATGCGAAGCGACATGATCAAAAAAGGAGATCACCAAGCTCCAGCAAGAAGTCTTTTACACGCAACGGGCGCACTTCAAAATCCAACTGATATGAACAAACCATTCGTTGCTATTTGTAATTCATATATCGATATCGTTCCAGGCCACGTACATTTAAGAGAACTAGCAGACATTGCTAAAGAAGCTATTAGAGAAGCAGGCGCTATTCCTTTTGAATTTAATACTATTGGCGTAGATGATGGTATTGCTATGGGACACATTGGAATGAGGTATTCTCTTCCTTCTAGAGAAATCATTGCTGATGCAGCAGAAACAGTCATCAATGCTCATTGGTTTGACGGCGTTTTCTATATTCCAAACTGTGACAAAATCACACCTGGTATGCTACTAGCAGCAGTTAGAACAAATGTACCAGCTATCTTCTGTTCAGGTGGTCCAATGAAAGCCGGTTTATCTGCCCAAGGTAAAGCATTAACTTTATCATCAATGTTTGAAGCTGTTGGTGCTTTCAAAGAAGGTTCTATTTCTAAAGAAGAATTTCTAGATATGGAACAAAATGCCTGCCCTACTTGCGGTTCATGCGCTGGAATGTTTACAGCCAATTCAATGAACTGTTTAATGGAAGTCCTTGGGTTAGCTTTACCATATAATGGCACTGCCCTAGCAGTTAGTGATCAGCGTAGAGAAATGATTCGTGAAGCTGCATTTAGATTAGTAGAAAATATTAAAAACGACATCAAGCCAAGAGATATCGTAACTAAAGAAGCTATTGATGATGCTTTCGCATTAGATATGGCAATGGGTGGTTCAACTAATACAGTACTTCATACACTTGCAATTGCTAATGAAGCTGGAATTGAATACGATTTAGAACGAATTAATGAAGTAGCAAAGCAAACACCTTATTTATCTAAAATTGCTCCAAGTTCATCATACTCTATGCATGACGTTCATGAAGCTGGTGGAGTTCCAGCAATTATCAATGAACTAATGAAGAAAGAAGGCACTTTACACCCAGATAGAATTACAGTAACCGGAAAAACATTAAGAGAAAATAATGACGGTAAAGAAATTAAAAATTTTGATGTTATACACTCACTAGAAAAACCTTATGACAAAGAAGGCGGTTTATCTATCTTATTCGGTAATTTAGCTCCAAAAGGTGCAGTTATCAAAGTTGGAGGGGTAGACCCATCTATTAAAACATTTACTGGAAAAGCAATTTGTTTCAATTCACATGATGAAGCTGTTGAAGCAATTGATAACCATACTGTTCGCGAAGGTCATGTTGTAGTTATCAGATACGAAGGGCCTAAAGGTGGTCCTGGAATGCCAGAAATGTTAGCTCCAACTTCTTCAATTGTTGGGAGAGGTTTAGGTAAAGACGTTGCATTAATTACCGATGGAAGATTTTCAGGTGCAACAAGAGGTATTGCTGTAGGACATATTTCTCCAGAAGCAGCTTCAGGTGGGCCAATTGGATTAATCAGAGACGGAGACGAAATCACAATTGATTTAACTAACCGAACTTTAAACGTTGATCAACCTGAAGAAGAATTATACCGCCGTAGAGAACAACTAGAACCATTTAAAGCAAAGGTTAAAACAGGATATCTTGCACGTTATACTTCATTAGTAACTAGTGCTAATACGGGTGGAATCATGCAAGTACCCGAAAACCTTATCTAAAATTAGGAGTTGATTTTCATGACTAAATTAAGTGACATGCCAGAACACAATACTTCAGAATCAAACCAACCTATCGACACTATGAAAGTGGCAGAATCTAGTAAACCTGAATACTTGAAAAACCAAACACTAAATAAAATGAGACCAGGATCTGAATTGTTAGTTGAAGCGTTACAAAATGAAGATGTAGAATTTATTTTTGGATATCCTGGTGGTGCAGTACTACCTTTATATGACACATTTTACGATGGTAAAATTAAACATATTTTAGCAAGGCACGAACAAGGTGCAACACATGCTGCCGAAGGATATGCACGCGTTTCAGGTAAAACAGGTGTCGTAGTCGTTACTAGTGGTCCTGGAGCAACCAATGCTATAACAGGAATCACGGATGCTTATAGTGATTCTTTACCTTTAGTTGTATTTACGGGACAAGTCGCTACACCTGGTATCGGTAAAGACGCATTCCAAGAAGCTGATTTATTATCAATGACTACCCCTATTACTAAACAAAACTATCAAGTAAAAAAAGTAGAAGACATTCCTAGAATTGTTCATGAGGCTTTTCATGTCGCAAATACTGGTAGAAAAGGACCAGTAGTCATTGATTTTCCAAAAGATATGGGTATTTTGTCGACTAATGTAGAATTATCTGAAACTGTTGATTTACCTGGATATCAAGTCAACACAGTAGCTGATTCAAATGATATTGAAACATTAGTATCTTATTTAAATAGCTCTAAAAAGCCTCTAGTCTTAGCTGGAGCTGGAATTAATCATTCAAAATCTAATGAACTATTAACAAATTTTGTAACTCAACATAAAATCCCTACTGTCACAACATTATTAGGTTTAGGTGCAGTACCATACGATCATCCCCTATTTTTAGGTATGGGAGGTATGCATGGTTCATATGCAAGTAATATGGCATTAACAGAGTGTGATTTATTAATTAATTTAGGTAGTCGTTTCGACGATAGACTTGCCAGTAAACCTGATGCATTTGCACCAAATGCAAAAATCGTTCATGTAGATATTGATCCTTCTGAATTAAATAAAGTGATAGATACAGATTTAGGTATCGTTGCAGATTGTAAAAATGTATTAGAACAATTAGAAAACGCTAATGTTCAAGTACCAAATCATGATGATTGGTTGCAAACTTGTGAAACTAACAAATCAAGTTACCCTTTCAAATATGAAAAAGATAACAATGACTCATTTTGCAAACCTCAAGAAGCTATCGAATATATTGGACATATTACGAATGGCGACGCAATTGTGACTACTGACGTAGGTCAACATCAAATGTGGGCAGCTCAATTTTATCCATTCAAAAGTCACAGTCAATGGGTTACTAGTGGTGGTCTAGGTACAATGGGATTCGGTATTCCATCTGCAATTGGCGCCCAACTAGCCAGACCTGATAAAACTGTTGTTTGTTTCGTTGGTGATGGTGGTTTCCAAATGACTAATCAAGAGATGGCTTTACTGCCTGAATACGGCTTAAATATTAAAATAGTCTTAATTAATAATGGTACATTAGGTATGGTTAAACAGTGGCAAGATAAATTCTTTAATCAACGTTTCTCCCATTCTGTATTTAATGATCAACCTGATTTTATGAAACTATCCGAAGCATATGGAGTTAAAGGATTCTTAATTGATAAACCTAATCAACTTAAAGAAACACTCGATGAAGCTTTCAACTATAATGGTCCGGCACTTATCGAAGTGCGTATCTCTCCAATCGAGCCAGTAAATCCTATGATTCCAAGTGGTAAAGCAAATCACGAAATGGAGGGATACTAATGAGAAGACATTTAAAATTAGAAGTAATGAATCAAGTAAGTACATTAAATAGAATTACAAGTGCATTTGTTAGATTACAGTATAATATCGAAGAATTACACGTTAAAAAACGTAATGATGACCCTAACGTTTCAGATATGGAACTCATTGTTAATATTGATGACGAAGAGTTATTAAATATTTTAATAAATAAGCTTAAACAACAAATTAATGTTTTAAGTGTAGAGCAACATTCAGCATAAATTATGATTAACCTTTGATGCGCTAGTGTTCATTAAAAACAGTATCTTAAACGAGCTGCTATCATCACTAGTTAATTGACTTAAAATTTTCGGAATATTTCAAATTTTTAAATTATTTTGGAGGAATTTATTATGACTAAAGTATATTATGACGAAACAGTAAAAACAGACGCATTAGCAGGTAAAAAAATTGCAGTAATTGGTTATGGCTCACAAGGTCATGCACATGCACAAAACTTAAAAGACAATGGATATGATGTTGTTATTGGTATCCGCCCTGGACGTTCTTTTGATAAAGCTAAGGAGAATGGCTTTGAAGTATTACCTGTAGATGAAGCAACTAAACAAGCAGATGTGGTTATGGTACTCATCCCTGATGAAATTCAAGGTGATGTTTATAAAAATGAAATTTCACCAAATTTAGAATCTGGAAATGCCCTAGCTTTCGCACATGGTTTCAATATTCATTTTGGTGTTATTCAACCACCCGAAGATGTTGATGTATTCTTAGTAGCACCAAAAGGCCCTGGTCATTTAGTAAGACGTACATTTGAAGAAGGTAGCGCTGTCCCTTCCTTATTTGGAGTACAACAAGATGCAACTGGTCATGCTAGAGATATCGCATTAAGTTATGCAAAAGGTATCGGATCTACACGTGCTGGCGTTATTGAAACTACATTTAAAGAAGAAACTGAAACTGATTTATTTGGTGAGCAAGCTGTACTTTGTGGCGGTGTTCATAAATTAATTCAAAGTGGTTTTGAAACACTAGTGGAAGCTGGATATCAACCTGAACTTGCATATTTTGAAGTATTACATGAAATGAAATTGATTGTTGATTTGATGTATGAAGGCGGAATGGACAATGTTCGTTATTCAATTTCAAATACAGCCGAATACGGTGATTATGTATCTGGTCCACGTGTGATTACGCCAGATGTTAAAGAAAATATGAAAGCCGTATTAACAGATATTCAAAACGGTAAATTTGCTAACAGTTTCGTTGAAGATAATAAAAATGGATTTAAAGAATTTTATCGAATGCGTGAAGAACAAGCTGGTCATCCAATTGAAAAAGTTGGCCGTGATCTACGTGATATGATGCCATTTATTAAATCGAAACGAATTGAAAAGTAATGGATTAAGGAGTGAATTAAAATGAGTAGCCATATTCAAATATTTGATACAACGCTTAGAGATGGTGAACAAACACCGGGAGTCAATTTTACTTTTGACGAACGTTTAAAGATAGCGAAACAACTTGAAAAATGGGGAGTCGACGTTATTGAAGCCGGCTTTCCCGCTTCAAGTACAGGAAGTTTCAAATCGGTAGAAGCGATATCTAAAGCTTTAACAAAAACAGCAGTATGTGGCTTAGCTAGATGTAAGAAATCAGATATTGACGCAGTTTATGAAGCAACAAAGTTAGCTAATAAACCTCGTGTCCATGTTTTTATTGCTACATCTCCTATTCACTTAGAACATAAATTAAAAATGACACAAGAAAAAGTTTTAGCATCAATAAAAGAACATGTTTCATATGCTAAAAAATATTTTGAAGTTGTTCAGTTTTCACCTGAAGATGCAACGAGAACTGATATTTCATTTTTAATAAAAAGCGTACAAACTGCTGTAGATGCTGGTGCAACTATCATCAATATCCCTGATACTGTTGGTTTTAGCTACCCTTCTGAATATGGACAAATTTTTAAAACATTAACTGAATCCGTTCATTCTGATAAAGAAATCATTTATAGCGCTCATTGTCATGATGATTTAGGTATGGCTGTCGCAAATAGTCTTGCTGCAATCGAAGGTGGTGCAAGACGCATTGAAGGTACAGTAAATGGTATAGGAGAACGAGCTGGTAATGCGGCACTTGAGGAAGTTGCTTTAGCTTTATATGTTCGTAAAGATCATTATGGTTTAGAATCACAAATTAATTTACAACAAACTAAAAATACTTCTGATTTGATTTCACGATATGCTGGTATTCGTGTTCCAAGAAATAAAGCCATAGTTGGCCAAAATGCCTTTAGTCATGAATCTGGTATTCATCAAGATGGTGTTCTAAAACATCGCGAAACTTATGAAATTATGACGCCACAATTAGTAGGTGTCAGTACAACTGAATTACCACTGGGCAAATTATCAGGAAAGCATGCCTTTGCTGAAAAACTAAAAGCATTAGGTTATGACATTACTTCTGAAGATCAAGTCAATTTGTTTAAGCAATTTAAAGCAATTGCTGATAAGAAAAAAGCTGTATCTGACCGTGATATTCATGCTTTAATTCAAGGTTCAGAACATGAACAAAGTGCCATTTTCCAACTTGAAACTTTACAACTTCAGTTTGTATCAAATGGTCTTCAAAGTGCAGTAGTTGTTATTAAAGATAAAGACAATAATATTTATCAAGATTCAAGCATTGGTACTGGCTCCATTGTCGCTATTTATAATGCTGTTGATAGAATATTTAAACGTGAAACAGAATTGATTGATTATCGAATAGACTCTGTCACTGAAGGTACTGATGCACAAGCTGAAGTTCATGTTAACCTTATCATCGAAAATAAAGAAGTTAGTGGTATAGGCATTGACCATGATATTTTAAAAGCTTCTTGCAAAGCTTATGTTGAAGCCCATGCAAAATATGTTGCTGAAACAAAAGAGAAAGAAGGTATCCAATCATGACCTATAACATTGTTGCTTTACCTGGAGACGGCATAGGACCAGAAATACTAAATGGAAGTCTAGGTATCTTAGAGAAAATTAGTCAGAAATATCAATTTGATTATCATATAGATACACATCATTTTGGAGGAGCAGCTATAGATAACTATGGCACTCCCCTAACTGATGAGACGTTAAAAGCTTGTCAAAATGCTGATGCAATATTATTGGGAGCTATTGGTGGTCCGAAATGGAGTAATCCAAATTTACGGCCTGAACAAGGATTATTAAAACTTAGAAAATCACTTAATTTATATGCTAATATTCGCCCCACTATTGTTACAAATGGAACAAGTCACCTCTCTCCACTTAAACAAGATCGAGTTGAGGGCACAGACTTAGTTATTGTACGAGAACTCACTGGCGGACTGTATTTTGGAGAACCAAGAGAACTCTCAGAACATCATGCTTTAGATTCTTTAACTTATACCCGTGATGAAATCGAACAAATTGTAAGAGTTGCATTTGAGTTAGCACAACAACGTCATAAGAAATTAACATCTGTAGATAAAGAAAATGTGCTTTCTTCTAGTAAACTTTGGAGAAAAACTGTTGATGAAGTTAAGAAAGATTATCCTGACGTAGAAGTAGAACATTTACTTGTTGATGCATGTAGTATGCATTTGATTACGCGACCAACACAATTCGACGTTATCGTAACTGAAAACTTATTCGGCGATATTTTAAGTGACGAAGCTTCAGTTATTCCTGGTTCGCTAGGATTATCTCCATCAGCAAGTTTTGGTAAAGATGGAACTAGACTTTACGAACCTATTCATGGATCAGCACCTGATATAGCAGGAAAAGATATTGCTAATCCATTTGGAATGTTACTATCTTTAGCTATGTGCTTAAGGGAAAGTTTTAATGAAGTTGCAGCAGCTAATGAGTTAGAACATAAAATTTATCAATTTATTAGAGAAGGAAAATGTACGTCAGATTTAGGAGGAACATATCGTACTTCCGAAATCATTAAACTACTAAAAGAAGATTACACTTAAGGGAGGCGTCATCTTATGGGACAAACACTATTTGATAAAGTATGGGATAAACATGTCTTACATGGAAATGTAGGTGACCCTCAATTATTATATATAGATTTACATCTTATACATGAAGTTACTTCGCCTCAAGCTTTTGAAGGATTAAGATTACAAAAAAGAAAACTACGTCGTCCAGATTTAACATTTGCTACTTTAGATCATAATGTACCTACTATTGATATTTTTAATATCAAAGATGAAATTGCAAACAAACAAATAACTACCCTCCAAAAAAACGCAGAAGATTTCGGTGTTCATATATTTGATATGGGGTCAGATGAACAAGGAATCGTACATATGGTCGGCCCTGAAACTGGTCTAACTCAACCAGGTAAGACGATTGTTTGTGGTGATTCTCATACAGCCACACATGGTGCTTTTGGAGCAATTGCATTTGGTATTGGAACAAGTGAAGTTGAACACGTTTTTGCTACTCAAACGTTATGGCAAACAAAACCCAAAAATTTAAAAATTGATATTTCAGGAAAGTTACCTAATGGAGTATATGCAAAAGACATTATCCTCTATCTTATTAATCAATATGGTGTAGATTTTGGTACTGGATATGCTCTAGAATTCACCGGTGAAACAATCAAAAGTTTATCAATGGAAGCTAGAATGACTATTTGTAATATGGCTATTGAAGCAGGTGCAAAATATGGGATGATGCAACCAGATGATATTACATTTGAATATGTAAGAGGACGTCAATTCGCTAAAAATATAGATGAAATGATACCACAATGGAAACAACTTTATTCTGACGAAGATGCCTATTTCGACAAAATTATTAATATTGATGTTACAAATCTTGAACCGCAAGTCACTTGGGGGACTAATCCAGAAATGGGTGTTAGCTTTAGTACGCCATTCCCTGCTATTAAAGATTCTAATGATGAACGCGCATATCAATACATGGGGCTAAAGCCAGGTCAAAAAGCCGAAGATATTGAATTAGGATATGTCTTTTTAGGGTCATGTACAAATGCTAGAATATCAGATTTAATTGAAGCTAGTCATATTGTAAAAGGAAAACAAGTACATCCAAATATCACTGCTATTGTCGTACCTGGTTCACGTACTGTAAAAAAAGAAGCTGAATCGATGGGTCTAGATAAAATTTTTAAAGATGCAGGATTTGAATGGCGTGAACCTGGATGTTCAATGTGTTTAGGAATGAATCCAGACCAAGTTCCAGAAGGTGTTCATTGCGCATCTACAAGTAATAGAAATTTTGAAGGACGACAAGGTAAAGGGGCCAGAACACACCTAGTTTCTCCTGCAATGGCTGCAGCAGCAGCAATTAACGGAAAATTTGTAGATGTTAGAAAGGTGGTTATATAAATGGATATAAAACCAATTACCACTTATACAGGTAAAATCGTGCCATTGTTCTATGACAATATCGATACTGATCAAATCATTCCAAAAGCTCATTTAAAACGTATATCTAAAACAGGTTTTGGTCCTTTTGCATTTGATGAATGGCGTTATTTACCAGATGGAACTGATAATCCAGAATTTAATCCAAATAAGCCAGAATATAAAGGCGCAAGTATTCTTATAACTGGAGATAATTTTGGTTGTGGTTCCAGTAGAGAACACGCTGCTTGGGCATTAAAAGATTATGGATTCAGTATTATTATTGCAGGAAGCTATAGTGATATTTTTTACATGAATTGTACAAAAAATGCTATGTTACCTATTAAATTAGATAAAACTTCTCGAGAGCATTTAGCAAGCTTTAAAGAAATTACAGTTGACTTACCAAATCAAACAGTTTCATCGCCGGAGAAAACTTTCCATTTTGATATAGATGAAACTTGGAAAAATAAACTCATTCATGGATTAGATGATATAGATATAACATTACAGTATGAAGATTTAATTGAAAAATATGAAAAAGCACATTAGGGTGGGACTATTATGACATTAAAAACAACAGTTTCAACAAAAGATATCGATAAAGCTTTTTTACGTCTTAAAGATACAGTAAAAGAGACTCCTTTACAATTAGATCATTATTTATCTCAAAAATATGATTGTAAAGTATATTTGAAAAGAGAAGACTTACAATGGGTACGTTCATTCAAACTAAGAGGTGCCTATAATGCTATCTCCGTATTATCTGAAGAAATTCAAAATAAGGGTATTACATGTGCTAGTGCAGGCAATCATGCTCAAGGTGTTGCTTACACTGCAAAAAAGTTAGATTTAAATGCTGTCATTTTTATGCCAGTAACTACTCCCCTACAAAAAATTAATCAAGTTCAGTTTTTTGGAAACGGAAATGTAGAAATAAAATTAACTGGTGATACCTTTGATGATTGTCTAGCTGAAGCATTAGATTATACTAAACAACATGATATGACATTTATCGATCCATTTAACAATGTTTATACAATTGCTGGTCAAGGTACCCTAGCTAAAGAAATTATACATCAATCTCAAGATGAAAATATTGAGTTTGATTATTTATTCGCAGCTATAGGAGGTGGAGGACTAATCTCAGGTATTAGTACTTATTTCCATGATTATTCTCCTAAGACCAATATTATTGGCGTAGAACCTGCTGGGGCTAGTAGTATGTATGAATCTGTTGTCGTTAATAATAAAGTAGTTACATTGAAAGAAATTGATAAATTTGTAGATGGTGCATCAGTAGCTAGAGTTGGTGACTTAACATTTGAAATAGCTAAATCTAAAGTACATGACTATGTTCAAGTAGATGAAGGTGCTGTATGTTCAACAATACTTGATATGTACTCTAAGCAAGCTATTATAGCAGAACCCGCGGGTGCATTAAGTGTTGCTGCTTTAGAAAACTATCGTCAACAAATTAAAGGAAAAACTGTAGTTTGTATAGTTAATGGTGGTAACAATGATATCAATCGTATGAAAGAAATTGAAGAACGATCACTTTTATATGAAGAAATGAAACATTATTTTATCCTTAATTTCCCTCAAAGACCAGGAGCTCTAAGAGAATTTGTTAATGATGTGCTCGGCCCTCAAGATGACATTACCAAATTTGAGTATTTAAAAAAATCATCTCAAAATACTGGTACAGTTATTATTGGTATTCAACTTAAGGATCACGCAGATTTACAACATTTAAAAGAAAAAGTAAGTATATTTGATCCTTCAAATATATATATTAATGAAAACAAAATGCTATACTCTTTATTAATTTAACTAGTGTAAAAACTAATCGGAGTTAAGTGTAATAATTTCCATGTAACTCCGATTTTATTTTATTTAAAATTTAGTCTTTATTCTTTATGAAAAATGGTTAATAAAATTTTATTAGAACTATTTAAACTGCTGAGCTAAACTTGATTTGAGTCAATCATTCGCATTTTTCTTCTTTTTCGTCTCTCTCTTACTCACTTAGCTTGACTAAGCCCGTAGCGTTCTTTACCCCAACCTGCATTGCTTGTTGAATTTTCTACCAAAATTCTCTTTGTTGGGGTCCCGCTCTTCATTAATGATTTAAAGTACTTCACTTTTTAGGCATAAAAAAAGAGACCTTACGGTCTCAATGCGGCTCATCGCATCCTATTATTTGCCTGGCATATATAGTTGTACTTAATAGCTAAAGCTATTAAGTAAGTAAAACAATGCGATTATAAATCGCTGTTTTGCTTTAGAACGTTAGTCTGCTACCATCGGCGCTAAGGAGCTTTCTCAACTCGAGATAAACGCTCGCATTCTTCTTCTTTTTCATCTCTCTCTTACTCACTTAGCTCGACTAAGCTCGTAGCGTTCCTTTACCCCAACTTGCATTGCTTGTTGAATTTTTTACCAAAATTCTCTTTGTTGGGGCCCCGCTCTTCATTGATGATTTAAATTACTACATTTTTAGACATAAAAAAAGAGACCTTACGGTCTCTCTATTTGCCTGGCAACGTCCTACTCTAGCGGAACGTTAGTCCGACTACCATCGGCGCTAAGGAGCTTAACTTCTGTGTTCGGCATGGGAAC
>NZ_JAUOQO010000122.1:0-332 GCF_030547725.1 Staphylococcus pasteuri
GTATGCAATTGTTAGCTATGCTTGGATGGATAAATGTAGAGATTTAATTGATCATGAAGATAAAAAAGGTGTTAAGTGGATTTGTGATACACATGATGTTCAATATGTTAGGAATAAGACGGCAAACAATAACAAAAAAAGATTTCTCTCTCTATCTTTTATTGACAAGCTTTACGAAAAAAAGGTTTTAAACTCCTATGATGCAGTGCTGGCTATATCTTGCTCAGATGAAGATGAGCTAAAGAAAACTATAGTTTCAAAAGTTATCAGAGTCACTTCTTCTTTTGACTATGCATTCAGAAAACCTAGATTAAACGAGAACTCTCCACTAA
>NZ_JAUOQO010000123.1:0-331 GCF_030547725.1 Staphylococcus pasteuri
GTGTAGATGGCCGTATTTATAAGATCAGTATTGCCCATCCAATGGGCGAACGAATGCCGGAGAATAAGTTTTGGTGGTTTGATGTAGGTGCTGATAATGATGAAAATCCTTACGGCTTAGGTCTAGCGCATTGGCTTTACTGGCCGGTATTCTTTAAGCGTAATGGCTTGAAGTACTGGTCTGTATTCTTAGAGAAGTTCGCCCAACCCACTCCGACGGCTACATTGCCGCAAGCACAGATCCAAGATCCGGTCATGAAACGCCGAGCACTTGAGGCGTTACAGGCGATACAGGTCGATAGTGGTGTATTGATACCCGAGGGCATTGAGAT
>NZ_JAUOQO010000030.1:0-534 GCF_030547725.1 Staphylococcus pasteuri
GAATTAGGTTTTGTAATCACGTTGTTCGCCGCTTAACGCAGCGCTAGATATTCTTGAAATTCATATAGGAGATCTTTGTGAATAAAATATTTTATGCGGTATTAATGAATGTATTCATAACCACTTCGGCTTACAGTGCCGATACTTTTGTGATCAAGCTAGTTGAGCCCCTTGATGAGCCGGAATTTTACTGTCTCGATGTTGCTGGCTGGGGAGACCACTTAAAGATAGAAGACCCACTCCAGGTGCATACATGTAAACCCGACTCACCTGATCAGGAATTTGTTGTTGAAGGAAGTACGTTAAAAATGCCAGAGTACAATAGGTGTTTAACAGTAAGTGCGTCTGGAAATACGGCACAGCCTGGAACTGCTCTTATGATACGTGAGTGCGATGGTCGCATAATGCAAAACTTTAAAATTCTCTCATCTGGGCAAATAATGCTGAATAATTCGAATCTATGTCTGGCGGCAGGAGCCACGAGCTTAGAAGCTTCTGGGCCAAGTCATTTGTGGAGAGTCGCAAGTCTACAAG
>NZ_JAUOQO010000124.1:0-330 GCF_030547725.1 Staphylococcus pasteuri
ACTTGCGTTGTCTCGTATAGCTATTGAGCGTGAAGATTATGAAGGCGCACTTATGAAGCTAAAGTCAATATTAGATGAGCCAGAAATTCCAGTAGGAGTTTATGCTTTACTAGGAAGGGTATACGCCGCTTTAGAACTGTTCGAAAAAGCAATAATTGCGTTCGATGAGTACCTAATACATAGGCCTGAAGTAGTGCCAGAAAAATTTCATCTAGGAGCTGTGTATAGAGAGATGGGAGAGAACGAAAAAGCACTACAAATCTGGGATGAGGTACTAGATAAAGCTCCTGATTTCCCGACGGTTTTATATAATCAAGCTCTCTACTACTT
>NZ_JAUOQO010000125.1:0-329 GCF_030547725.1 Staphylococcus pasteuri
GGGCAATACAATCAATCGGGGCTTAATACGGTTAGTCTAACAACAAAAAAACGTTAAAAAAGGGCGAGTTGCGCCCTTTTTAGATATTAATGTAAATTATTTAGACGCAGGCTGTTGTAATTTCTCCATCACTTGGGAGACATTAAAACTTGCCGCTTTTTGACGAGGTGGAAACTCTTCAAAACTGGCTAGATACTTTGCAACATAAGTTTGCGCCGGTACCAGCAAATACACTCGATCAATCACCCAATCCCAGTAAGTATTAGATGTCCGATCTGCGGTTTCATAAGGGTCCATTCTTAAATTAAAGATTTTAGGCACCCTCAGCT
>NZ_JAUOQO010000126.1:0-328 GCF_030547725.1 Staphylococcus pasteuri
GCAGCATTTTGTTTATTAGCCACAAACTGAAAGAAGTCACTGCATTGTGCAACCGGGCTGTAATATTGCGTGGCGGTAAAGTGAGCGGTGAATGTGTACCCGCTAATGAAACGCCAGATTCTATCGCCAGAATGATGGTTGGCAGTGAAGCCGTGTTGTCGGAGCGCTACCATAAAACCATTGGCTCAGACGAGCTGCTAGTCACCCGAGATTTAAGCGTGCCGCCTACTAATCCTTTTGGTACCGGACTCAAAAAGGTAAACCTTAGCCTGCATAAAGGCGAAATACTCGGCATTGCTGGCGTAGCCGGTAATGGCCAAGAAGATTT
>NZ_JAUOQO010000127.1:0-328 GCF_030547725.1 Staphylococcus pasteuri
GAGTTCTCCAGTTATTTACAAACTATCGAACGGAATGGAGAAATAAGTCAACCCATGATTATAAACTCTATTTTTCAGAGCAAGAGGCTTTTCTAGCAATAGTGAATATTTCTGCATTTATAAATATTCTACTTGATCAAATGGCTCAAAAACGAGCATATGACAAAGAGGACAATGAGCTTAAATCCTCTCCGCCAGCTAAAGGCACTAGCTCCAAAAACAAGCCTCTCATAGAGCGAGTGGTTGAACTTTTAATTTCGTTTTCGAAAGAAGTTCCAGATAAAACTTCAGGCTCTATGATTCCAAGAATCACCGAGGTCGAGCTGAT
>NZ_JAUOQO010000128.1:0-328 GCF_030547725.1 Staphylococcus pasteuri
ATTTCACCATCCATTGTAAAAGCCCGTGTGAAAACACATTTATCCATGGTCAAAGCAGAAAAGCTAAAAAAGACCCATGTTGAATTAATTCAACGCCTCGGACGCGCAGCTGAGTATAAAGATAACGAAACAGGCATGCATGTATTACGTATGAGCCGCTACTCCTACGTTATTGCAAAAGCCTCTGGATTAGCTGACGAAGAGGCCTATGACTTATTACAAGCGGCGCCAATGCATGATATTGGTAAAATTGGTATCCCCGACGATATCCTACTCAAACCTTCAAAGCTAACTGCCGAAGAATACGCTCATATGCAGCGCCATACGC
>NZ_JAUOQO010000129.1:0-328 GCF_030547725.1 Staphylococcus pasteuri
TACTAAGGGCGTCGAAGACATTAAAGACCAAGTGAGCCTAGAGATTAAATTAGCTTTTTGGTTGATGAGCGAAGTCTTAGATTCACCAGGGTGGCACACATAAACTTTGACTTTTTTTTCAGCCTGTCTTATTCGGTTTTGTAATTCATAAGCAAACATCATCTGTGCTAACTTGCTGTGGCAGTAAGTATGGTTGGGGTGATAATTTTTATCCCAGTTCATGTCATCAAACAGAATAGTTTTTAAACCCATTTTGTAACCTTCGCTTGTAACCACCACTATACGCCCTTGAGATGATTCTATTTGTTCGAAAAGTAAACCGCATAGC
>NZ_JAUOQO010000130.1:0-327 GCF_030547725.1 Staphylococcus pasteuri
TTACTGTATTACTTCACGATTTTCATATAACCCATTGTTTATAATCACTAATATGTAAGTGGCACAGAACTCGCTTTAACAGTCTTGAGAATCAGGAATTGTGGAGCGAATTATGAATATGCAACTAACTACTTCAGACCAAGGCGACGTAACAGCATCTATCAATGGTGCCTTTGATGCTAAGTCTTGTGCTCAGCACAAAAATCAGTTTGAAAACATTTGTCACCAAGCAGCCAGCAAGCTGGTTATTGTGAATTTGGCACATGTCGATTTTTTAGATGCTTCTGGTATTGGCGCGTTGGTATTTATGTTCAAACGCATTAATGC
>NZ_JAUOQO010000131.1:0-326 GCF_030547725.1 Staphylococcus pasteuri
CCTCCAGATTGTCGGGTCCGTCATGTTGCCATCCAGAATGCAATCATGCGTGGGCAGCGCGTTTGGATGCGCCGGTGTTCCCGCACGCGCCAGATAGGCTGGCGCCGCGCTCACGATCAGGGGCATCGGCCCCAGTTGTCGCACCTTGAGCGAGCTGTCGCGCATGGGGCCGATCCGCACAGCAAGGTCCAGCCCCTCTTCGATGATCGAAACCCTTTGATCTGAAAGCCGAAGGTCGATGTCGACCTCGGGGTGTTGCGCGGCAAAGGCCGCAAGCGACGGTGCAAGCCGGACAGAGCCAAAACCGGTCGGGGCGGAAATGCGTA
>NZ_JAUOQO010000132.1:0-326 GCF_030547725.1 Staphylococcus pasteuri
GAGTTATTTCGCGAACTGCTCCGGTAGCATCTACACCAATACATTCATCGGCAATGTCGATGCTGGCGCTAGCTGCATCAGGTATCGCTACCTTGCCGATTGGTGTATTAACTATATTGGTAATGGTCTGCTCTATTGTATCTTCTGGTATGTTGTTACAGTCGATAGCGCTTAATGTATTTTGGCCTTGCGATTGGATTAGTGTCGCATCATCTTCCAACGTTTCGCATAACGGGGTGGTTGGTGACTCTAAAAATAGTGAGCCATAATAGCTGAACGATCCATCTGAACTGAAAATTGGTGCAATATTATTAATACTGTTATTA
>NZ_JAUOQO010000133.1:0-325 GCF_030547725.1 Staphylococcus pasteuri
GATTCGAGGAGCCGAGGAAGGAGACGTCCCCGACAACGCCGAGCTTTACATGCAAGCCGACGTGATGTCGGACCTGAACACCGGTCTTGATCAGGCGTCTGACCTCTTCCGGATTGGTTCCGCCACCCATGAGATTGCAGGTTATCCTGACCGCCTCGCCCGAAAGACCGAGATCTTTTGCTGCCCCATCGCCCCAGTAGGCGACGGCAAGACGGGCAGCCGACTCCCTCTTGAAAGCCTTTCTCAAGTCACGTCTCAGTTCGGGTCCATCAAGAAACTTTGGCATTATGCCTTGTCCTTCTTCGCGGTCGTTTTGGTATACATG
>NZ_JAUOQO010000134.1:0-325 GCF_030547725.1 Staphylococcus pasteuri
GTTGATATCTCTGTCCCTTCACGTAGCTAGAGAAGCGAACGCTGCTATGAGTGCTACCAATCATCCCTGGCATTAGTTCATCGGGCGCAGAAGGGGCCTCATCGAAACCTTGTGCTGGTTGCGTTAAATAACGCTGAGCGGCATGATAAAGCCCAAATTCTGCCAGTTCATTAATTGAAACAATACCGAAAAAGCTTTCCAAGATTTGCGCTGACCTAGCGCTTAGTTCGCGCAAGGAATTTGGGGGCAAATAACCAACGGCAGCCACTTCAACTGCAGCAAACTCGTCCTTCAAGTAGGCTGCCCGCTCTATATGGTGATTAAT
>NZ_JAUOQO010000135.1:0-325 GCF_030547725.1 Staphylococcus pasteuri
GTGCAGATCCAGTAATGTGGCAATCATCAAAAGTATGCTCATCACCATCAACAGCTCAACGGGAAATCCTCGGTCTTTATAAAATTCCGTGACTCCTCCTTCCAACCTTTTAAGGAGTTGCTCCGTTTTATTCTTAGAAAGCTCCAAGTCAGTCTCAATAAGAACGTCTAAAATTTTTGCAAACAGTATTAGGATAATGAGGTTGATGCAGCTGGTGGTAATGTTGTTTATTGGGGCTTTGAGAAACAAGGTAAAGTAGTCATAGGGCTCTAAATAATTGACAATGCGGACATTGAAATCTCTAAATAGAAACTCTCCATATATG
>NZ_JAUOQO010000136.1:0-324 GCF_030547725.1 Staphylococcus pasteuri
TGGCGGGGCTAATAAAGCTTTCAAATTGCGCTGCTAACACCAAATAACAAACCAATAAAGCCATGGCAAACAACAACCAAATTTCTCGCTGGTTATCGTAAAACTCTTTTGATTCTCCAGCGTAATCTACGGTATAGCCGCTAGGCAAAATTTCGCTAGAAGCCTGGTTCAAAAAGCTCAGTGCTTCGCCCAAGCTCACATCGTCACTTAAGTTAGCTTTAAGGTTTATCGACTTTTTCCGTTGATAATGAAACAAGCCTCGAGCCGATGCCACATCATTCGCTTCCACCAAAGTGTCTAAAGACACTAAGGCGCCACTAGCAC
>NZ_JAUOQO010000137.1:0-324 GCF_030547725.1 Staphylococcus pasteuri
TCGTATAACTATTCAATTTTCAAAGAGTGTTCCTTCCACATTTTGGGGGAATATTGAGGTGGTGGAATTTATGCACACATTTTTAGTTACTTCTCTTTAGCCTTCTTCTGGAAGGAGAGAAATTTATTGTGTATCAAATAACTATTAAATTCTCAAAGAGTGTTGCTTCCACGTTTGGGGGAAATTGAGGTGGTGGAGTTTATGCAAATATTTTTAGTCGCCTCTCTTTAATCCTCTGTTGAAAGGAGAGGTAACTTCATTGGGTATTAAATAACGATAAAATTAGTAATGGAAGTCCCCTCTCCCCGTGGGAGAGGGCTAGGG
>NZ_JAUOQO010000138.1:0-324 GCF_030547725.1 Staphylococcus pasteuri
CTGCTGGCAGTGGCATAACGCCTATGCTATCGATGCTTCGTTACTTAAGTGACATGAATATCGAAAAAGATATCGTGTTTTTACACAGCGCTCATAGCGAGCAGGACTTAATTGCCGAAACGGAACTAGCCCAGCTCAGCAATAACTTTAAACATTGCAGTATTCGCTACACCCTTACTCAGAACGCCCCTGCCAATTGGCAAGGTTACCAAGGCCGCTTAAATCGCGGCATGTTAATGGACATTGCTGACTTAGATCAGCGAACAGTGTTTGTTTGTGGCCCACAAGCCTTTATGCAAAGCGCCAAAGAGCAGCTACTGGCTC
>NZ_JAUOQO010000139.1:0-323 GCF_030547725.1 Staphylococcus pasteuri
CGCAGGTACTTGCAGAATGTGGCGGGCTAAAAGTAGAAGCCAAGCGGATGATTGCAGGTGGGCCAATGATGGGCCAAGTGCTGCCTTCACCGTTTGTGCCCATAGATAAAAGTATTGGCGGTTTGCTAGCGCTAAGCGAAGACAAAATCAATCAACGTAATAGCCAAGATTGTGTGCGTTGCGGCAACTGCGTAAAGGTGTGCCCCATGGGGCTTATGCCTTTCCAAATGGCAGCCCATAGTAACCACGACGATTGGCAGGGTGCCCAGCAGTTTGGCCTAGATTCCTGTTTGTTATGCGGAGCATGCAGCTATATATGCCCC
>NZ_JAUOQO010000140.1:0-323 GCF_030547725.1 Staphylococcus pasteuri
GCCTAAATCCGATCCGTGCTGGCTTTAGAGTATCTGAACGTGAGCGTTTAAACATGGGCTTAGACCAAGTAGACGCCCACTCTAGCGCACAAACCGACGACGCCCTTGTGCAGCTAAAAATCAGCGATAGCCGAACCTACCCAGAAAACGGCCAGTTAGATTTCATCGACAATCGAATTGATTTGCAAACAGGCACCATTGCCATTAGCGCTCAGTTTAACAACCCTCAGCAACAAGTGCTGCCAGGCCAATATGTTGAAGTAAAACTGACGAGCCACGCATCGCTTGAAGCATTAGTCATCCCTAGACGTGCAGTACAAAGT
>NZ_JAUOQO010000141.1:0-323 GCF_030547725.1 Staphylococcus pasteuri
GTGATTTATCGTTGTTTAGGTTTACCGCAATAACTACATCCGCTCCCATGGCTCGGCATAAAGAAACAGGCACTGGATTAACCACTGCTCCATCAACCAACCATTGGTCGTTTAATCGATAAGGCGCCATTAACCCGGGCATAGCACAAGATGAACGTACGGCGTCTCGCACGCTGCCTTTTTGTAGCCAAATCTCCTTACCAGATTCTAACTCTGTGGCTACTGCTCCAAAAGGAATATCTAGCTGCTCTATGCTGTCGCTACCAATGTATTGTTCGGCGGCATTAAACACTTTCTCACCAGTGAGTAATCCGCCTCTATAC
>NZ_JAUOQO010000009.1:0-95462 GCF_030547725.1 Staphylococcus pasteuri
CGGCTGAAGGGATCGGTCTTGAAAACCGACAGGGCCTTAACGGGCCGCGGGGGTTCGAATCCCTCTTCCTCCGTTTTTATTATTTATTATTAACGCGGGATGGAGCAGTTCGGTAGCTCGTCGGGCTCATAACCCGAAGGTCGGTGGTTCAAATCCGCCTCCCGCAATACATAGTTTTAATAGGTCTCGTAGTGTAGCGGTTAACACGCCTGCCTGTCACGCAGGAGATCGCGGGTTCGATTCCCGTCGAGACCGCCATTATTATTATGGTTCAGTAGCTCAGTTGGTAGAGCAATGGATTGAAGCTCCATGTGTCGGCAGTTCGACTCTGTCCTGAACCATTTAACAAGCCGGCCTAGCTCAACTGGTAGAGCAACTGACTTGTAATCAGTAGGTTGGGGGTTCAAGTCCTCTGGCCGGCACCATCTCTTGGAGGGGTAGCGAAGTGGCTAAACGCGGCGGACTGTAAATCCGCTCCTTCGGGTTCGGCAGTTCGAATCTGCCCCCCTCCACCATATTTAAATAGGGGCATAGTTCAACGGTAGAATAGAGGTCTCCAAAACCTTTGGTGTGGGTTCGATTCCTACTGCCCCTGCCATGGCGGTTGTGGCGAAGTGGTTAACGCATCGGATTGTGGTTCCGACATTCGAGGGTTCGATTCCCTTCAACCGCCCTTATTATTAATGGGCTATAGCCAAGCGGTAAGGCAACGGACTTTGACTCCGTCACGCGCTGGTTCGAATCCAGCTAGCCCAGTTATTGGCGGCATAGCCAAGTGGTAAGGCAGAGGTCTGCAAAACCTTTATCACCGGTTCAAATCCGGTTGCCGCCTCCAGGTTTATATTAAGCGGGAGTAGTTCAACTCTTAGAACACGTTCCTTCCCGGAACGAGGTATAGGTGCAAATCCTATCTTCCGCTCCAAATTTTATATTAAGCGGGAGTAGTTCAACTCTCAGAACACGTTCCTTCCCGGAACGAGGTATAGGTGTAAGTCCTATCTTCCGCTCCAAATTTTATATTAAGCGGGAGTAGTTCAACTCTCAGAACACATTCCTTCCCGGAATGAGGTATAGGTGCAAGTCCTATCTTCCGCTCCAAATTTTATATTAAGCGGGAGTAGTTCAACTCTTAGAACACATTCCTTCCCGGAATGAGGTATAGGTGTAAGTCCTATCTTCCGCTCCAATTACTTCCAAGTGGGAAGTTTTTTCTTTATATTGAGCCGGCGTGGCGGAATTGGCAGACGCGCGGGACTCAAAATCCCGTTCCTTTTTGGAGTGTCGGTTCGATCCCGACCGCCGGTATTATATAAATACCTTATGTATTGTGAGTGAAAATGTTGTTCAACCAATGTTTTCACTCTTTTTTTATACTTTTAGATATTTTAAAGAATAGAGGAATAAATACTAATGATTTGAAGAATTTAAAACGTTTAAAAATATTGTCTTATCTTTGTTAAAAAGTGTGATTGTAGTAAAAAGAGTTTTATAATATGATAATTCTAACATTATTAATTGGAGGTCTATAATGAGTAATACTAGCTCGAAAATGGGTAGTAAAAGTTTTTTTAGTAATATTTTAAATGCAGTAGGGGCAGGAGTAGTCATTGCATTATTGCCAAATGCTTTACTTGGTGAATTGTTGAAATTTTTTAAAGATGGTAACGAGCTGCTTGAAAGTATTTTTAGACTTGTTACTGTAGTACAATCATTCATGGCTTTTATTGTTGGTGTACTTGCTGCGCATCAATTTAAATTTAATGGATCAGGAGCAGCGATAATAGGAGCTTCTGCTATGTTAGGGTCAGGGGCAATTGTTTTTGATGGTCAGACTATCATGTTAAAAGGTATTGGAGATATTATTAATATTATTTTAGTCGTGATTATAGCATGTTTTTTATATTTAATTCTTCAAGGTAAATTGGGATCTTTCGAAATGATTATTTTACCTGTTTTAATTCCGGTAGTCAGTGGAACAATAGGACTCATTACATTACCTTATGTTCAAATTATCACTCATACTATTGGTAAAGTTATTAATTCATTTACTGATTTGAATCCTTTAACTATGTCAATTTTAATAAGCGTAACTTTCTCTTTATTGATGGTAACACCTATTTCATTAGTAGCAATTGCCACTGCTATTAGTTTAACTGGTTTGGGAAGTGGTGCTGCTAATATGGGAATTGTAGCTGCATGCGTAACATTTTTATTTGGTTCATTAAGAATAAATTCTATTGGGGTTAATTTAGTATTATTAATTGGAGCAGCAAAAATGATGATTCCTGTTTATTTAAAACACTTAATTATTGCAGTACCATTGATAATTAACGGAATAGTGACTGGTATAACTGCGTATTTGATTGGAATTAAAGGGACGCCACTTTCAGCTGGATTTGGATATACAGGCTTAGTTGGACCTATTAATGCATTAAATCGTATGTCTGGTGACCAAATGACTAATATTATATTATTATTTGTTGGATACTTTATAGTTCCTTTCATAAGTGGATTTGTAGTCCATGAATTATGCAAAAAATTTATACACTCTTACAATGATGAAATATATAAATTTGAAATTCCAAAAGAATAAATTTGCTTAAAGTGTAGCCTAATGGCTATGCTTTTTTTATGTATTTAAAAATTAATATTGCATATTAATGTATAAATTTGTATAATAATGAATATTAAAAAGGAGGGATGCTTTAATGAAATATATTATTAAAGTATTTTTGGTATTTATAATCCTTGTAGGTTCATTATTGACAAATACTCAAAACAATACTCATGCTGAAGAAAACGACGAACATTGGAAAAAAATCAAAGAAAGTGGCGTATTGCGTGTTGGTCTATCAGCAGATTACGCACCAATGGAATTTGAAAAGAATATAAACGGTAAAACTGAATATGCTGGTGTTGATATTGAACTAGCCAAAAAGATAGCTAAAGATAATCATTTGAAATTAAAGATTATTAATATGCAATTTGATAGTTTACTAGGTGCATTAAAAACAGGAAAAATTGATATTATCATTTCAGGAATGACAACAACCCCTGAACGTGAAAAAGAAGTAAATTTTACAAAGCCTTATATGATGACTAATAATATTATGTTGGTTAAGAAAAAAGAAAAGAGTCATTTAAAAGATATTAACGATTTTAAAAATAAAAGAATTGCTGTCCAAAAGGGTACAGATCAAGAAAAAATAGCAAAAACAGAGATAGAAAATGCTGACGTGACTTCTTTAAATAAATTGCCTGAAACAATATTATCTGTCAAAAGCAATAAAGCAGATGGAGCTATTTTAGAAAAGCCGGTAGCAGAAGCATACATAAAACAAAATCCAGAACTTGCTTTTTCAGATGTGACATTTAATGAAGAAAAGAAACCCACTTGTATTGCGCTTCCTAAAAATTCTCCCATTTTATTAAAAAAGCTTAATCAAACTATCGATGAAGTCAATGATAAACATTTAATAGATCAATATATGACTCAAGCATCAAAAGATATGCAAGATGATGGTAATTTTTATACAAAATATAAAAGCTTTTTCATTAAAGGTATAAAAAATACGATTTTAATCTCAATTATTGGGGTAGTGTTAGGAGCTATTTTAGGAGCTTTTATTGCGCTTATGAAATTAAGCAAAATTAAACCTTTATCTTGGTTGGCATCAATTTACATTGAATTTTTAAGAGGAACACCACTATTAGTACAAGTTTTTATAGTATTTTTTGGTACTACCGCAGCACTTGGACTAGATATTTCTGCGTTAATTTGTGGAATCATTGCGTTAGTCATTAACGCTTCAGCATATATAGCAGAGATATTTCGTGCAGGTATTAATTCAATCGACAAAGGACAAACTGAAGCTGCTCGTAGTTTAGGCTTAAGTTACAATCAAACAATGAAATCGGTCATTATGCCTCAAGCAATTAAAAATATTCTACCTGCTCTTGGTAATGAATTTGTCACATTAATAAAAGAATCATCAATTGTATCTACAATTGGTGTAGGTGAAATAATGTTTAATGCTCAAGTTGTTCAAGGTATTTCATTTGATCCTTTCACACCATTATTAATAGCAGCAGGTATGTACTTTATTCTTACATTTACTTTATCACGAATCATGAATTTTATAGAGGAGAGAATGATGGCCAGTGATTAAAATTAAAAACTTAAATAAGAAATTTGGTAATAATGAAGTTTTAAAAGACATTAATTTAGAAATACAGCAAGGAGAAGTTGTAGCAATTATTGGACCCTCTGGTAGTGGGAAAAGTACATTACTGAGATGTATGAATTTACTAGAAATACCAACTAAAGGACAAGTTATTTTTGAAGGTAATGATTTAACGCATAAAGGTATACAATTAGACCAGTTACGCCAGAAAATAGGTATGGTATTCCAAAATTTTAATTTATTTCCACATAAAAAGGTTAAAGATAATATCATATTAGCTCCAAAACTTTTAAAAAAGAGAGAGTTAAATAAGTTGAATAATCAAGCTTTGGAATTACTTGAAAAAGTGGGTTTAAAAGAAAAAGCCGAAGTATATCCAAGTCAGTTGTCAGGCGGACAAAAACAAAGAGTTGCTATTGCACGTGCATTAGCAATGCAACCGGATGTTATGCTATTTGATGAACCTACCTCAGCCCTAGATCCAGAAGTTGTTGGTGATGTATTAAAAGTAATGAAAGATCTAGCTAAAGAAGGTATGACTATGGTTGTGGTTACACATGAAATGGGATTCGCTAAAGAGGTAAGTGATAAAGTAATATTTATGGCTGACGGAGTGGTAGTAGAATCTGGTAAACCCAACGAACTATTTGAACACCCACAAAATGAAAGAACTCAAAATTTCTTAGCAAGAGTTTTATAACTATATGAAAAATAATATATAATTTGTCAATAAACAAGTGAACATTTTGTGTGTTTGCTTGTTTTTTAAATCTGATACATACATCATTAATTACTGATATGTTAGAATAACAAGAGTATATTTTTATTGTGGGGGCAAAATTTTGGATGTAAAGCAGTTAAAACAAGATATCATTGATTATGCGCATACTATTGGTATCGACAGTATAGGTTTTACTACTGCCGATCCTTTTGACGAATTAAAACAAAAACTAGAAGACTATCATGCTAAGGGATATGCATCTGGTTTTGAAGAGTCTGACATTGCACTAAGGACTGAACCCAAATTAAGTTTACCAACTGCAAGATCCATTATTGCAATTGCTGTAGGCTATCCAAATAAACTTAAAGGTGCACCTAAAAGTGTTCGTGGTGATAGACGTGGTATGTTTGCAAGAGCTTCTTGGGGACAAGACTACCATACAATTATGAGAAAGCGACTCGATCAACTAAGTGAGTATATAAGATCAGTTGTTCCAGATGTTGAGATTCAATCTATGGTAGATACTGGTGTATTATCTGATAGAGCGGTTGCAGAACGAGCTGGTTTAGGATTTGTAGGACGAAATGGATTTGTAATTAATCCAGATTTAGGTACGTGGACTTATTTAGGAGAAATGCTTGTTAGTATTCCATTTGAACCTGATGATCCATTAATTGATAGTTGTGGTGACTGTACTATTTGTGTTGATAGATGTCCCACTGGAGCATTAGTAGGTAATGGTCAATTAAATAGTCAAAAATGTATTAGCTTCTTAACGCAAACAAAAGGGTATTTAGATGATCAATATAGATATAAAATAGGTAATCGCTTATATGGTTGTGACACATGCCAACAAGTTTGTCCAAAAAATAAAGGAATCAATACGCAACATGATGATATAGTTTTAGAACCAGAAATATTGAAACCTCGATTAATACCATTATTACAAATGAGTAATAAAGAATTTAAAGCAACATATGGGCATTTAGCAGGTGCTTGGAGAGGAAAAAAACCAATTCAACGTAATGCTATTTTAGCTTTAGCACATTTTAATGAAGAAAGTGCTATACCTGAGTTAAAAGAAGTAGCATTAAATGATCCAAGACCTATGATAAGAGGAACAGCATTTTGGGCAATTGGACAAATTGATGGTGAAAATGCGCGTGAATTTATTCAAACACATTATCATGATGAATTAGAAGAAGTCCAAGTTGAAATGAAGAAAGGCTTGGAAATGAGGAGAGAAAAATAAATGACAAATCACATTGTTTTATTTCAACCTGAAATACCTGCCAATACTGGCAATATTGCTAGAACGTGTGCAGGTACCAATACACATTTACATTTAATTAAACCTTTAGGGTTTAGTACTGACGATAAAATGTTAAAAAGAGCAGGATTAGATTATTGGGAACATGTTAATATTACATACCATGAAAATATAGAATCATTTTTTGATGAAACTGAAGGAGATTATTATTTACTTACTAAATTTGGTAAACAAACATATAGTGATTTTGATTTTTCAGATACAAGTCACGATCATTACTTTATTTTCGGAAGAGAAACAACTGGGTTACCGGATTGGGTTAAAGAAAAATATCAAGAAACAGCATTACGTATACCTATGAGTGATAAAATTAGATCATTAAATCTTTCTAACACGGCAGCATTACTTATTTATGAAGCTTTAAGACAACAATCTTTCCCTGATTTATCTTAAAAAATGATAGATTAAGTTCAAAGTAGATGAAGGATATTATATCAACATGTTATATTTATTGATGAGAAAATAATATTCAATAAACATAGGTTAGTTTAACCTAAATATAATAAGGGTATAAATGAATTAATATTAACCATACTATTCTATGTATAGCAAACTAAGAGGAGTGTATTTTAAAATGGCAATGAACTTTAAAGTATTCGAAGATAAACAAAGAGTAGCTGAATATACAGCAGACATTTTGAGAAAACAGTTTAACAACAATCCTATGACTATCGCTGGTGTTCACTTAACTAAAGACCATGCACCTGTATTAGATGAACTTAAAAAGAACGTTGAGTTACATGCAGTTGATTTTAGTCAAATTAACATTTTAGATTATGATGAAAATAAATCATACTATGAAGCTTTAGGCGTACCTCAAAGCCAAATTTATTCATTATCTTATAATCAAGATGCTAATGAATTTATTTCTGATAAAATTAAAACAAAAGAAAATAAAGGTAAATTAGTGTTACAAGTAGTTTCTATTGATGAGAATGGCAACCTTGATGTAAGCGTAAGACAAGGATTATTAGAAGCGCGTGAAATTTTCTTAGTTGTTACTGGTAGCAATAAACGCGAAGTAGTTGAAAAATTATATAATGAAAATGGTAAGTCTAATTATGAACCAGCAGATTTAAAAGCTCATCGCATGGTTAACGTTATTTTAGATAAAGAAGCAGCGGCTGGATTACCTGAAGATGTTAAAGAATACTTCACTGCTCGCTTTGCTTAATTACTAAGTGAAAAAGAGGTTCTATGTATGACACAAAATAAAGATTCTAAAACTAATTATCATGAAGAAGAAAATGCTATGGTAACTGATTTAGATGATTTAAAAGATTTAGGTAAAGAAATGGAACAAATTTCTGAGGAAAATGATGAAGATAAATTAAACCAATCACATGATTCAGATGTTCGTTCTGATTTAGAAGAATAATCATTAATCAAGCGCTTGTATTAGCATAGTCTACTACAAGCGCTTTTATTAATTGTATGATATTTTTACAATTTGTATTTCAAAAATGCATAAAATATCTACTTATATTATGATATGATATTGAATAGTCATATATATAAGGAGAACGTGTATGTTAGGAAAGTATTGGAAACATTTAATGATAGCTACGGTCATTATAAGTTTAATATCAATTAAAGCATTTCCATTAGCACTTGGCGCATTATATTTACCATTATTATTCAAAATCGTGCAATTGCAATTGAATCTTTCAAATGGCTTAATTGATGATGTCAATGCGCAAACTTTTATTAAGAGTAATCAATCTGGAATCATTATAAGTGTAATTTGTTGTTTAGCTATAACTGGAATTTTATACTACACATTAAATGATTTTTATAATGGTTTAACAGGCTTCTTGAGAATTTTAATTCAAATAAGTCCAGTTACAGTTATTTTAAGTGCGATATTGTATATTTTAACTGCAATTGCTACTGTTCAAGCAACAAAACAAAAATTTCAATAAAAAATAATAGAGTCTAGTTTCAACAGTTAAATAAAATTGTTGAAGCTAGATTTTTTTGTAAAATTTTATTATGTAAACGGTTTAGTTCTAAATTGATAAGGTAATTTAAATAGTGATATACTGGTATCAAACAATATAAATAAGGGGAGAATAAAATGTCAGTACGTATTGAACATGATACATTTGGAGAAATTGAAGTACCTGCAGATAAATATTGGGGTGCGCAAACAGAAAGAAGTAAACGTAATTTCCCAGTAGGTAAAGAAAAAATGCCTATTGAAGTAGTTTATGGTTTTGCACAATTAAAAAGAGGTGCTGCATTAGCTAATAATGAATTAGGTAAACTTAGTGATGCTAAAAAAGACGCAATCGTATATGCATGCGATAAAATTTTAAATGGTGAGTTGGACGAACACTTTCCATTAGTAGTATGGCAAACAGGAAGCGGTACTCAAAGTAATATGAACGTTAACGAAGTCGTAAGTTATGTAGCTAATGAATATTTAAAAGAACATAATAGCGATGAATCAATTCATCCTAATGACGATGTTAATAAATCACAAAGTTCTAATGATACATTTCCAACTGCAATGCATGTCGCTTTGTATCACGAAGTTGAAACTAAATTAGAACCTGCATTAAAAAATTTACGTCAAACATTCAAACAAAAAGAAGATGAATTTGAATCTATCATAAAAATCGGACGTACACATTTACAAGATGCTACACCAATTAAATTAGGCCAAGAAATTAGCGGTTGGAGATACATGTTAGATAAATGTGAAACATTACTAAGTGAATCTAAAAAACATATATTAAACTTAGCTATTGGTGGTACAGCAGTAGGTACAGGAATTAATGCACATCCAGAATTTGGAGATAAAGTTGCTAAATTTATTTCAAAAAATACTGGTTATGAATTCGTATCTTCTGAAAATAAATTCCATGCTTTAACAGCACACGATGAAGTTGTCCAATTACATGGAACACTTAAAGCATTAGCAGCAGATTTAATGAAAATAGCTAATGACGTTAGATGGTTAGCTTCAGGTCCAAGAGCTGGTTTAGCTGAAATTTCTATACCAGAAAACGAACCAGGTTCTTCAATTATGCCGGGTAAAGTTAATCCAACACAATGTGAAATGTTAACTATGGTAGCTGTTCAAGTCATGGGTAATGATACTGCAGTCGGAATTGCAAGTTCTCAAGGTAACTTTGAATTAAATGTATTTAAACCGGTTATTTTACACAATACTTTACAATCAATTTATTTACTTGCAGATGGTATGCAAACATTTAATGATAATTGTGCAGTTGGAATTGAACCTATAGAAGAAAACATCAATAATTATTTAAATCAATCATTAATGTTAGTTACTGCATTAAATCCTCATATCGGTTATGAAAAAGCAGCTCAAATTGCAAAAAAAGCACATAAAGAAGGATTAACGCTTAAAGAATCAGCAATTCAGTCAGGCCATGTAACTGAAGAACAATTTGAAGAATGGATTAAACCAGAAGATATGGTAGATCCACATTAGAGGTATAAAAATTTCAAAAAGCTAGGTTGAATTATATTAATAATCAACCTAGCTTTTATTTATGAGATATCGTCATCTAAACTAACTGAAATGAATTCCTTAGTAAAAGGATGTTGCAGCTCAATTTTGTAGCTGTGTAATTCCAATTGTCTTAAAGTTGAATCACCATATAATGGATCACCAATAACAGGATGTCCAATTTCAGCCAAATGAACACGAATTTGATGAGTTCGACCAGTATCTAATTTAATTTCTAATTCACAAACATTTTCTTTAATCATATT
This sequence comes from Staphylococcus pasteuri, assembly GCF_030547725.1. Taxonomy (NCBI): domain Bacteria; kingdom Bacillati; phylum Bacillota; class Bacilli; order Caryophanales; family Staphylococcaceae; genus Staphylococcus; species Staphylococcus pasteuri. The sequence continues at coordinate 9,983 of NZ_JAUOQO010000009.1, forward strand.
TGATGAAAGTATATGAGTAATAGCACGTTGTCCAGTATTAGAAATACGTTTCTTATTTGGATGGAATTTGTCTTTACCGATTGGTTTATCGATAGTTTGTGGTTTAACTGGTAATAACGCTTTAACATGCGCTTTATAAATTCGTGTGATTTGATTTTCTTCAAGCATTCTATCTAGTATTTTCTTCATTATAGGATTTTTAGCTACAATTAATAAACCAACCGTTTCTTGGTCCAATCTATGAATAGGTTCAACATATTCGCTGTCAATCGTATATATAACATGATTCATTAATGTATTACTTTCTTTTAAGTCATTAGGATGTGTTTTGACACCTTTAGGTTTTAGGACGATTGCAAAATCATCATTTTCATAAAAAACTTGTGCATAACGATAACTAGGTAAATAATTACTTTTCTCATCAGGCGTAGGTATAAATATATGATCACCTGTATGTATTTTATTAGATAATTGGCTAGCTTTGTCATTAATGGTGATTTCTTTAGACATATTTAATAAATGTAAGTCCTTCTTAGGTAACTTCAAATCTTGGAAAATCTCTCTCAATGTATATTGATCATAATTTTCAGGTATTGTAAATTTCATAAAATCCTCCTATAGTTACTATTTATCATATCACAAAATATATGACAGCAATATAAAATTAATTGAAATCACAGTCCTTTAACTAATTGATAATTTAAAGAGTTTGGTGATATGTTTGTTTATATAATCTTAAACGCTATAATAGAATAGATATATATAAATTAAAATCGGAGGTAACTATGGAAAAACCAACACGTTTAGCACTCCTTAAAGAAATTGCTGAATTTTTAAATGAAGAAACAGAAGTGTATAGTATGATGCAAGGAGCAATTCAATATTTAATTGAGGGCAGCGATTTTACAACGGGTTGGATTTTCTTTATTGATGAAGCAGGTAATCACGAATTAGTATCGAGCGTAAATTTACCTGGGGCATTATCAAATAATCAATGTCACTATATGACAAACGGTTCATGTTGGTGTGTGAGATCTTATCATAATGGAAAATTAACAAAAGCATCTAATATTATTAATTGTTCTAGAATTAATTTAGCGAATCGTGCACACCATGAAGAAACAGATGGTATCACACATCACGCGACTGTACCACTAAGATCTGGGGAAGAACAATTTGGTTTATTAAACGTTGCGACACCACATAAAGTCCATTACAACGAAGAAGATTTAGCATTACTAGAATCTGTTGCTTTTCAAATAGGCTCAGCAATAAAACGAATTATGCTTACTGATAGAGAGAAAGAAAATGCTCGAATAAATGAAAGAAATAGATTAGCTCGAGATTTACATGATTCGGTAAATCAAATGTTATTTTCATTAAAATTAACTGCCCATGCAGCTTATGAGATATCAAATGAAGAAATATCTAAAAAAGCGTTTAAAACGATTGAAGAAACGAGTCAAAATGCCGTAAATGAAATGCGTGCCCTCATATGGCAATTAAAACCGGTCGGATTAGAACAAGGTATGTTACAAGCTTTGAATCAATATAGTAATGTACTACAACTTAATTTAACTGTACATGTGGACGGATTAGTAGATGTATCTAATCTAGTAGAGGAAAATGTATATCGCATGGTACAGGAATGCTTAAATAATGTAAGAAAACATGCTAATACTAAAGATGTCGAATTAATATTAAAACAAACTAAAGAAACGCTTATTGTAATTGTTCAAGATGAAGGCAAAGGCTTTGATAATAATCATCAATCCAAAGACAATTCAAATGGTCTTAAGCATCTTCAACAACGAACTGATTTATTAAAAGGACAATTACAAATAGAATCAAAAATAAATAAAGGTACGCGTATTAAAATTGAAATACCTTTGAACTAAGTTTTTAAGGGAGTATAACTATGCATAAAATTATATTAGTTGATGATCATCATATTGTGAGACAAGGTTTAGAATTTTTATTATCTACTGTAGATGATATTGAAGTAATTCAAGGATTTGCTGAAGGAAAATCATTTATACATTATTTAGAGAAAAATGAATTACCAGATATCGTTTTACTAGATTTAGTAATGCCTGATATGAATGGTATTGAAATTACAGAATATTTAAAGAAACATTATCCCAATATTAAAATTTTAGTGTTAACAAGCTATGTAGATGATGAACACGTGATATCAGCATTAGAAAAAGGTGCGGATGGTTATGAAATGAAGGATGTAGAACCTCAGAAACTTATTGAAACAATTCATAAAGTGCTTGACGGAGAAAAAATCATTCATCCCAATGCTAAACGTGTCATCGATACTATGAGTACAAAACCACATTTTACTAATAAGTTATCTAAGAGGGAAACTGAAGTATTAAAAGAAATGGTCAAAGGAAAAACAAATAAAGAAATCGCGAATACATTGTTTGTATCAGAAAAGACTATAAAAACCCATGTTAGTCACATATTTAGTAAATTACAAGTGAGCGATCGTACACAAGCAGCAATATATGCTATGGAAAATAAATTGATTTAATAAATGTAGTTTTAACCACTAAAAATCAAGCTCAATTTTTAATGTAAAAATAACTTTCTAACTATCAATAATGTTAAAAGTTTAATTATTTTGATAATTTTGCCTTTAACAAAAATACCGATAAAACAAAATTGACTCTTTTATTTTCTTTAAAAATATATTAAGATGTAATTTGTGTTTCAAGAAATGTGTATAATTGCAATTTCTTGTGTCCGGATATAAATTCTTTTCAAGAAAGGTAGATAATAGAATGGATAGACAGAGTTTTACAGATTTAATTCAAACAAAATTTAAAATGGTTCGTATAGAAGCAGGATATACACAAGATACAATGGCTCAAACAATTGGACTATCAAAGAAAACATTAGTTCAAATAGAAAAAGAACGCGTATTACCTAATTGGACAACATGTGTTTCTATTTGTGCTTTGTTTAGAGATTCTGATGTATTGAATAGTACATTTGGTTGTGATCCTTTAGAAATCGTACAAACTATTTCTAGAAACCACTGTGCTTACCCAAATCACTCAACTACTAGTGATATTTATTGGAATACAATCGAAACTAGAAGCGGTTATATTCTACAAAGTAATAAAGTAAGCAATATTTATCGTGTGTTAAATCCTGAAAAACAACCTATTTTTGGTACTTCAAAAATGAGAGAAGCAGAAACTTATTTCAATAGAAATGCTAAAGAAGAGTTAGTTCATATTTAATTTCTGTAAAAGTGACAGTAGAATCTTAAAACGATTTAATCACTTTTAAATAGTTAGAAGATGTTTTAGTTATTCGTTATACATATTAGCCTAGGTCATCTATTATGAAGACTTAGGCTTTTATTTATATAACCTGTAAGTTTTTAATAATTTTAATTATCTCTAATTAAATCAGTAACATGCTATAATGAATCATGATTTTTAAAAAGAAGGGAGTCTTTGTCATGCATGCTTTATTTATCATCTTATTTATGATGGTAGTCGGTGCTATTATTGGTGGTATAACTAATGTGATTGCAATAAAAATGTTGTTTCATCCATTTAATCCGTATTATATTTTTAAAATGCGTATTCCATTCACACCTGGTTTAATTCCAAAAAGAAGAGATGAAATTGCTAATAAAATTGGACAAGTCATAGAAGAACATTTACTCACTGAGGAGCTTATCAGACAAAAGTTGAATGATGGACAAGCTAAAGATGCGATAAATGAAATGATTATGAATCAATTAACTCAATTGAAGTCTGATGATATGACTATTTATAATATTGCTAATAAATTTGATTTTAATATAGATGATGTCATCGATCATCAAATGCCAGCCAAAGTAGAAAAGATACTGAATCAATATTATGAATCCAATCAGCAAAAAGCTATCAAAGATATCGTGCCCCAAGAATTAATTAATCTTGTTGATGAGAGGTTAGATGAAGTAGGGGATTTAATTTGTGACCGTGCACGTGTTTATTTATCATCACCTAAAGGAACTCGTGATATAAATGAAATGTTAGATACTTTCTTTAATGAAAAAGGTAAGATAATAGGCTTATTACAAATGTTCATGACACGAGAAAGCATTGCTGATCGTATTCAACAAGAATTAATTCGTTTGACAAGACATCCAAAAGCTAAAAGCATTATTGAGCAAGTTATAAAAAATGAAGTTGAAACATTCAAAAATAAACGATTAGGTGAGTTAGTAGCAAATCATCAATTTAAACAAATGGCAACAACAACCTCTACATTAATCATCACACATTTCAATTTGCATGATAAAGCAAGACAACCAATAAAAGACTTGGCACCTCAATTCATTAAATATTTAGAAAATGAATTATCAGGTAAACTCACTATGATAATTATCGATCAGTTATCAAGTAATTTATCAACTATCATGCGTAAAATTAATTTAAGACAGCTTATAGAAGATCAGATTAATACGTTTGATTTAGACTATATTGAAAAAATTATTATAGATATAGCTAATAAAGAGTTAAAATTAATTATGTCTTTAGGATTTATACTTGGAGGAATAATAGGTATTTTCCAAGGAATAGTCGCAATCTTTGTCTAACTAAATAATATGTGTTACATTATTGAAGAGTGTTAAAACACAAATTAACTCAAAGGAGTGCAATTAACAATGGCAGTAAATTTATATGATTATGCAAACCAATTAGAACAAGCATTAAGAGATAGTGATGAATACAAAGCTATCAAAGATGCTTACGCTAAAGTAAAAGATAATGAAGAATCAAAAAAATTATTTGATGAATTCCGTGAAACTCAAATGAGCTTCCAACAAAAACAAATGCAAGGTGAAGAAATTCCTGAGGAAGACTTACAAAAAGCTCAAGAACAAGCTCAAGCAATCGAAAAAGATGAAAACATTTCAGCTTTAATGCAAGCTGAGCAAAAAATGAGTCAAGTATTCCAAGAAATCAATCAAATCATCGTTAAACCATTAGATGAAATTTACGCTGACTAATTAATCGCGTAATGATTTATACTAGCTACAGTACTGAGATAAGGTACTGTAGCTTATTTTTATGTAATTTACTAATAACATGGTTCTGCATCGACTGTAGCGTTTCACATATGGTAAAATGAGTAGATATAAAGGAAAATTATAAATAGTTATAACTTAATAATTAAAAAGATAATTCGTTTTTATAACTTTAACTACATTTTTTAATTAATGCAGTTATAAAGTGTCTTAAATAAGGAGAATAAAGCTTATGGTCAAATTTATACATTGTGCGGATTTACATTTAGACAGTCCTTTTAAATCTAAAAGCCATTTAAGTCCTAAAATTTTTGAGGATGTACAAAAAAGCGCGTATGAAAGTTTCCAACAAATTGTTGACTTAGCACTACAAGAAGAAGTGGACTTTATTATTATTGCTGGAGATTTATTTGATAAAGAAAATCGTACATTACGAGCAGAAGTATTTTTAAAAGAACAATTTGAACGTTTACAAAAAGAACAAATTTTTGTCTATATTTGTCATGGTAATCATGATCCATTATCTACTAAAATTTCATCAAATTGGCCTAAAAATGTTTCGGTATTCTCAAATCAAGTAGAAACATATCAAGCAATTACTAAAGATGGAGAAACAATCTTTATCCATGGTTTTAGTTACCAAAATGAGGCAAGCTATGAAAATAAAATTGATAGTTTCCCATCAAGTCAAGGTCAGCAAGGAATACATATAGGTGTACTTCATGGAACTTATAGTAAATCATCAGTTAAAGATAGATATACTGAATTTAGATTAGAAGATTTAAATAATAAACTATATCACTATTGGGCGTTAGGTCATATTCATGAACGCCAACAGTTAAGTGATATGCCTGTAATTAATTATCCTGGTAATATTCAAGGAAGACATTTTAATGAAAAAGGTGAAAAAGGTTGTCTACTTATACAAGGGGACAATTTAAAACTAAAAACTAAATTTTATCCGACACAATATATCAAATTTGAAGAAGCTACAATTGAAACGACACAAACTACAAAGCAAGGGTTATATGAAGCAATACAATCTTTTAAAGATAAAGTACGCGATGAAGGTAAAGCATTCTATAGATTAAATGTTGTTATCAAGAGTGAAACGATGTTATCCCCTCAAGATGTATTACAAGTTGAAGAAATGATTTCAGACTATGAAGAACATGAAAAAGACTTTGTCTTTATTGAAGATTTGAACATCCAATATGCAACAAATGATGAACCTCCATTAGTCAAAGAGTTTTCAAAAGACCTATTAGATGACAGTTCTGTTTTTGATAAAGCTATGTCTGATTTATATTTAAATCCACGAGCATCTAAATATTTAGATGACTATACTTCATTTGATAAAACTGAATTAGTTAATCATGCTGAAGATTTATTAAAAGCAGACATGAGAGGTGAACATAATGATAATTAAATCACTTGAAATATATGGATATGGACAATTTGTTCAACGTACAATTGAGTTTAATCAGTCATTTACTGAAATTTTTGGTGATAATGAAACTGGGAAATCTACAATTCAAGCATTTATACATTCAATTTTATTCGGTTTTCCTACTAAAAAGTCTAAAGAACCTCGTTTAGAGCCTAGGTTAGGTAATCAATATGGCGGTAAACTGAAGCTTCAGTTAGATGATAATAGTATCGTTGAAGTTGAACGTATTAAAGGAAGCGCCCAAGGTGACGTTAAAGTTTATCTAGAAGATGGTACAGTTAGAGATGAAGAATGGCTTCAAAAGAAATTGAATTATATTTCTAAGAAAACGTATCAAGGTATCTTCTCTTTTGACGTTTTAGGCTTACAAGATATTCATCGCAATTTAGATGAAAAACAACTACAAGATTATTTGTTAGAAGCGGGTGCGTTAGGCTCAACTGAATTTACAAGTATGAGAGATACAATCAGCTTAAAAAAAGACGAATTGTATAAAAAATCTGGTAAAAATCCAATTATCAATCAACAAGTCGAACAATTGAAACAATTAGAAGCACAAATACGTGAAGAAGAAGCAAAGTTAGATACTTATCATAGATTAGTAGATGAAAAAGATAAGTCATCTCGAAGACTTGATAATCTAAAACAAAACTTAAATCAACTCTCTAAAATGCATGAAGCTAAGCAGAAAGAAGTAGCTTTACATGATCAAACTCAAGAATGGAAACAACTTGAACAAGCACTTAATATAGAACCATTACATTTTCCTGAAAAAGGTATCGATCGTTATGAAACTGCTAAAGCTCATAAACAATCCTTAGTAAGAGATATTGATTTAAGAGAACAACAATTATCACAAATTGAACAAGAAAATCAATCACTTCAACCGGTAAAACAATCTGATATTGATGCGTTTAATAGTTTATATCAACAAGAAAATGAGATTAAACAAAAAGAGTATGAATTAAGATCTATTGAAAAAGAAATTTCTGATAAACAACGTGATAAAGAAAGTATGCAGTCAAATATTGGGTGGAATGAAACGCATCACCAAGTAGATAGTTCCGAAGCTATGAAGAGTCACATTAGTGACCAAGTGAAGGATAAGCAAGAACAAGTTGCATATATTCAACAATTAGAAAGAAGTCTTGAAGATAATAAAATAGATCAGAGTGCGAATACTAATGAACTTGAACAATTAGAAAGTCAACTTGTTCCCGAAGAAACATTCGAGAAGAAAAAAGAACATAAACAACAAATTGTTGAATTAAACGAAAAAGAAAACTTATATGAAAAATTAAAAGAGACATTTGAACTCGAACAAGAAAGAAAAAATAAACGCCAGAATATATTACGATGGGCATTTATTTTATTAGCTATTGTAGGTGCAGCGTTAACTGTCTTTGCATTTATTTCTCAAAATATGTTGTTTGGTATTATTTTTGCAATCTTAACAGTAGTATTTATCGTAGGTATTTTCTTAGTGAAATCTAAAGAAGTTGATTATAGCGAAACAATTACTCAAGAAATTGATGATTTAGAAAATCAATTACAAGAATTGGAAAAAGATTATAATTTAGACTTCGATTTAGATGAACAATTTCGTATTCGTGACCATTGGCAACACGCTTTGAAAAATAAAGACGTTTTAGCTGAGAAGTCAAGCTATATAGAAAGTTCATTATCTAAAGCACAACAACGTTTAGAAGAAATCAATAATAGTATTGAAGTAGCTAAACAAGAGTTACATTTATCACCTAAAATATCAGATAATCTTATTGTTGAAAGTATTAGCACAATGAGTCAAATTAAGTCAAATGACCAATATTTAGATGATCTTAATAGCAAACGACATCAACTAGTAAATGATATAGAAGCTTTCTACAATCATGCTGAAGCAGTAACTCAATCTCAATTTACTTATTTCAATAAGATGTCATTCTTCCATGATGTCAAACAATGGTTAAAAAATGCAGAAGAAAATAATGAGAAATGGTATAAAAATAGTGAACAGAGCAAATTACTTAAAAATGAATTAACTCAATTACGTTCACATTTAGATGAAAGTAATAATACGATTAAAGAATTATTTAATCATATAAATGTTTCAAATGAAGAAGCTTTTTATCAACATCATGAAAATTACCAAACTTATACAAATCAAATGACACGTTTTAACGATTTAACTAAATATCTAGAAAATCAAAATTATTCTTATGAATCTAGTTCACAACTAAGTGAAAAAACTAGTGCACAATTAAACGAAGAAAATCAACTATTAGCGCAACAAGTAGATCAATATAATGAACAATATCTCGATATGCAAGCTGAAGTTAGTGATTTAAATGCGCAAATTAATAATATGGAAACAGATACGACACTAACTAATTTACGTCATGAATATCATAGCTTGAAAAATAGAATGAATGATATTGCTAAAGATTGGGCAAGTTTAAGCTACTTACAAAGTTTAGTAGAAGAGCATATTAAACAAATTAAAGATAAACGTTTGCCACAAGTCATCAATGAAGCGATTATTATTTTCAAAAATCTTACTAATCATGCTTATACAAATATTTATTACTCAGAAGAGGCAATTCAAGTGAAACATGAAAATGGCCAAATTTTCCAACCTGTAGAACTAAGTCAATCTACAAAAGAATTATTATATGTTGCACTTAGAATAAGTTTAATCAAAGTTTTAAAACCATATTATCCATTCCCAATTATAGTGGACGATGCATTTGTACATTTTGATAAAGCACGTAAAGAAAGAATGTTGAACTATTTAAGAGAATTATCTCAAGATTATCAAGTCTTATACTTTACATGTACAAATGATAATATCATTCCAAATAAAGAAATGATTACTTTAAATAAATTTGAGAAAGGCGGGAAATAATGAGAAATGTAGAAAAATTAAATCCCGGTGATTCGGTTAATCACTTCTTTTTAATTCATAGAGCAACGCAAGGTGTAACAGCTCAAGGTAAAGATTATATGACACTGTTCTTGCAAGATAAGAGTGGGGACATTGAAGCTAAATTATGGACTGCGACTAAAGAAGACATGCAAACATTAAAACCTGAAGAAATAGTGCATGTTAAAGGTGATGTTATTAATTATCGTGGTCGTAAACAAATGAAAGTAAATCAAATAAGACTAGCCACGCCTGAAGAAAATATGAATACACAAGATTTTGTTGATGGCGCACCAATGACACCAGCAGAAATTCAAGAAGCTCTTTCTCATTATATGCTTGATATTGAGAATGCCAGTTTACAACGCATAACAAGACATTTAATTAAAAAATATCAAGAAAGCTTCTTTACGTATCCGGCAGCAAGTTCCCATCATCATAATTTTGCTAGTGGTTTAAGTTATCATGTATTAACGATGTTACGTGTTGCTAAATCGATATGCGATATTTATCCATTATTAAATAGAAGTCTTTTATATAGTGCTATTATTTTACATGATTTAGGAAAAGTAAAAGAGCTTAGTGGACCAGTAGCAACTACTTATACTGTAGAAGGAAACTTATTAGGCCATATTTCTATTGCAAGTGATGAAGTAGCTGAAGCAGCTAAAGAGCTTGGTATTGATGGAGAAGAGGTAATGTTGCTTAGACATATGATTCTTGCTCATCATGGTAAATTAGAATTTGGATCACCTAAAATGCCTCATTTGAAAGAGGCTGAGATTTTATTTTTCATAGATAATATTGATGCTAAAATGAATATGTTTGAAAAAGCATTTAAGAAAACTGAAAAAGGTCAATTTACAGAACGAATTTTTGGACTTGAAAATAGACAATTTTACAATCCAACACAATTAGATTAGAAGTTCAGAAAAGGTGATATAGCTCAATGAAGAGCTACATCACCTTTTTAAATTATAAATATTTGTTATTCAAAAGTAATTTAAACTAAACAGACAATCTTTATATTTAAAATGTATTTTATGATGATATAATAATCATGTCGCCTATCTCTCAGGCGTCACTTCGACGATGAGAGGGGGTGTTCATTCCATGTCTGAAATCTTTGTTCATATTATGACTACTGTTATCAGTGGTTGTATTGTTACGTTGTTTGCACATTGGCTACGGCATCGTAACGATAAGTAAATAGGCGACAATTGTAGTCACACTAAAAAATCCCCTCACTACCGCAAATAGTGAGGGGATTGGTGTTTCCATACTGAAATCTTTGTTGATTACATTATAACATGCGTTTGTACTATTGCAAAATGTTACATTTAAAAAAGATTTTAGTGAAGATATATCTTAAGAACCAGTCATTCCAGTTGCACCTTGTTGTGAACTAGCGCCACCTTGAGAAGACTGTTGTTGCTGTTGTTTTATTTTGTCTGGATCTAAAATAGTATCATCAACTGCTTTTTTAATATCTCTATCTTTATAGTCTACATTATATTCGTCTAATATATCTTTATAAGCATCAGTTAATAATTTAGGATTTTTTTGAATTTTTTGTTCTAAAATTTTAGATTTAAGGTTAGATTTTTCAGAGTTAAAGTCTGTTTCTTTATCTGCTTTAATAATATGATAACCGTAGTCTGTTTTAACTACTTTAGATACTTCGCCTTCTTTAAGTTTGAATAGTGCTTTATCGAAGCTATCCATCATTTGGCCCTTAGTTACATAACCAAGAGAACCATCTTTTTTGGCACTTGATTTATCCATAGATTCTTTTTTAGCGATTTCTCCAAATTTACTTGGATCTTTAGATACTTCTTTTTGAATTTCTTCAGCTTTTTGTTTTGCTTTTTTATCTGATAAACCTTCTTTGTCACTATCTTTAGATTTTACTTTAATCAAGATATGAGAGGCTATTTTAGTATTGTCTTTGATTTCTTTATCTGACACTTTAACTTTATCGTTCAATAGTTCTTTTTGATAAGCTGATAAACGTTTTTGTTCTTTATAATCATCCATAGACATTCCTTGTTGTTTTAAGACACTTTCAAATTGATCTTTACCGCCATATTGTTTTTCTTCTTTTTTAATATCTTTTTCGATATCTTTAGTATCCACTTTGTCTTTATATTTATCTGCAAGAATTTTATCTAATACAATACTAAAGGATTTACTAGCGATTTGGTCTTTACCAATTTTCTTCATCACATCTTCTACTTTAACATCGCCAGCTTTTGATGAAATAAGAGTATTTTCTTTAGAATCAGTTGCATCAGATCCACATGCGCCTAATAAAAGGGCACTTGCAGTTACAGGTATCATAATTTTATTAAATGCTTTCATAAGTTGTTAACTCCTTTATGTATATAATCAAGTAAAATATAACATATAAAATGAGGCGTACCAATTCATAACCCTCTCTTTAGGACTATAGTACTAGTTTTATTAAAAAAAATATGAATAATTTTGTTATATAAAATAAAAATTGGACCATATGAGAGGGTCCAATTTTAATATAAAGATCATTATACTGTTGTAACAAATTTCTCTTTTTTTAATATGTGGATACCAGATCGGTGTTCCTCAATATAATTTCCATAATTAGAGAAAATAAGTATCTTTAAATACATTAAATCTAAAATAGAAAAACCAAAGTTAAGTGTCAATAAAAACATAAAATAATGTCCATATTGCGGGAACTTCACACACAAAGCGATGAACAACATTGATATTAAAATGAAAGGTAAAATCAAATTAATACAAAAATAAATTTTATGAATAGGTGTATTAACGTAAGTATTAAAATATGGAATCCATTTTCTTCGCGTTAATTTATGTACTCTAAAAGATTTATAATAAGGAATAAAAAATAACAGATGTACACTTTTATGTAGTGGATACATAAAGAATGTAATTGCTAAAACAATAAGAAAATGTTTGTCAGATAATGGTGTATCACTAAAGAAATACATGATTTCATAACTAACTAAAAACATTATAATAGTACCAACAATACTCATGAAGGCAATTCTAGGTATGCCAAAACGTTCATGAATATCAATTTGTCTTGTACATAAAAACATGAGTCATGCCTCACTTCTTAATCAATATATGATTCGTATTATCTATTGAAATTTGTATGAAGTCAATATCTATTTGCAGATTAGATTAAATGAACATTCTTAATTTAATACTTATGTTCAAAAGTTATTAATAAAATAAAAACCCCTATCCAAATAATTATTCTTGAATAGGGGGAAACATTATAGTACAAAAAATTATTTCTCTTTAGAAAATGTATTACTAATTTCTTCGCCACGATTTTGTAAATTTTCAATATGAGATTGTAATTTTTCGATATTAGGGTTGATATCAGATTTGAAGTTACCAATTAAAGTTTTGATTTCGTCACCAATTGAACTACCAAATTCAGTACCTTCATTTTTAATTTGTGAACTATAATTTAAAATATCGTTAAATGATTGTTTCATAGTTTCAAGTTCACGTTGTAACTCAGATTGAGCGCCAGTAGGTTGGCTACCATCAATAGTATTGTTCTTAACGCTTTGGTCATCACGATTTCTTAAAGATACTGCGAAACCTGCGGCAACACCTACGCCAATACCAAATAATACGCGTGTTACTTTCATTATAATTCTCCTCACTTTTATATCTCGGATAATAGTATTATTCATCTTATACCCATTTTAATACAGATTATGCATGATTATTCGAAATGGGCTTGAATTTGAGCAGCAATTTCTTTTTTAGCATCATCATTTAATTCATCTTCGTGTGTTTCCCATTTATAACCGAAACCATCAATATCATTTTCATATCTTGGAATTAAATGAAAATGTAAGTGGAATACAGATTGATCAGCAAACTCACCATTATTTTGAATAATATTAAGACCATCAGGATTAAATGCTTTTTTAATTGCATTCGCTACTTTAGGTAGCGCAACGCCGATATGTTTCATTGTTTCTTCATCTGTTTCAAAAATATTTGCAGAAGCTTTTTTAGGAATTAATAATGTGTGTCCTTTTGTAACTTGAGAAATATCTAAAAATGCATAGACATAGTCATTTTCATATATTTTAAAGCTTGGTATTTCACCAGTAATAATTTTACTGAAAATTGTTTCAGACATTTTGATAACACTCCTCTTCGTTTCATCTTAAAATACATTATAGCATTACTTAGGAAAAAACGTCATTCTTCATAGCTAATTTTAGGAGTAAAACATAATTTTTGGTACAATAGTTTTCGTGGAGGTGCCTTATGACAGTAAAAGTAGAACATCTAACAGGTGGTTATGGAAAACGACCAGTTATTAAAGATATCAATTTTGAATTAAATAAAGGTGAGATAGTTGGATTGATAGGTTTAAATGGTGCTGGGAAGAGTACTACAATTAAACATATGTTAGGATTATTAACGCCTTCATCAGGGTCACTATCAATTTCAGAAACAAATATAAATGACGATATAGAAGAATATCGTAGAAAACTTTCATATATTCCTGAATCACCAGTAATATATGAAGAATTGACTTTACAAGAACATATAGAAATGACTGCGATGGCTTATGGTCTTACACATGAAGTAGCAATGGAAAGGGCAAAGCCTTTATTAAAAGTATTTAGACTTGAAGATGAATTAAAAGTTTTTCCAAGTCATTTTTCAAAGGGTATGAAACAAAAAGTCATGATTATATGTGCATTTATTGTGAATCCTGAATTATACATTATCGATGAACCATTTCTAGGATTGGATCCATTAGGTATACAATCAATGCTCGATTTAATGGTAGAAAAGAAAAATGAAGGACGTACAGTTCTTATGAGTACACATATTTTAGCCACTGCAGAGCGTTATTGTGATCGATTTATTATCTTAGATAAAGGTGAAGTTGTGGCATTTGGTAATTTAGAAGAGTTAAGAGAACAAACAGGATTGAAAGAACACACACTAGATGATATTTATATTCACGTCACTCAAGGTGGAAATGCCAATGATTAATGAGGCAACTACATTGTTCAGGAAACGTCAGAAAGCGATTCGGAAGGAAAAGAATTATTATAATAAATTCATTTTCAATGGTCACTTTACAGTATTTTTATTAATATTATTTGGTGCTTTTATAATGGGGTATGGTGAATGGTTGAAGCATATACCTCAACATATTGATTATGCTTTGATTACAAGTATTATTATCGCCTTGTTATCATTATTTCCATTAAGAACATTATTAAAAGAAGCAGACCAAATTTTTCTATTACCTTTTGAAAAATATATGAAACGATACATGATATTAAGTATTAATTATAGTTATTTCACTAGAATAATGATGTTATTACTTATTCTAATTGTTCCGTTCCCATTATTTTATCAATTAAGTGAAAGTAATATTCAATATTATATTGCATTTGCATTAGTTGCCTTAATAACACCATATCTAGTATTGCATTTAAGATGGTGTTTATATCAATTAGGTGTATCTACTTGGATAGTTAATGTGAGTTTTTTCATTATTTTAAGCCTTAATTTTTATATAATATTAGGCTTACATTCTTATCTAGGGATATTAATTACGATTGCAATGGCAGTGTTAATTGTTGTACTAAAAGGTAAGGTAGTTAAACAATTATACCCGTGGGAAAGAATGATTGCGATTGAGCAAAGACATCATACTAATTATTATAAATTCGTGAATATGTTTACAGATGTTAAACATTTAAGAGAGACTGCAGTACGTCGTAGTTATTTAGATTTTATTTTACCAGTACCAAAAGGCAAAAAATTTAATGCCAATCAAATGTACTTATATTTATTTATGAGAAGTTTTGTAAGAGGGAGAGATGCTTTTAGCATTATAATAAGATTAATGTTAATCGCAGTTGTATTAATCATATGGCTTTCTCATCCTATTGTAGGTATTTTAATAGGAAGTTTATTTATGTATATCACGCTATTGCAAATGTCACAGTTTTATACACAACAAGCTTATGGTCTCTGGCCTCAAGTTTGGCCAGCACCAGATACTATTGTAATTAAAGGATACGAAAAATTTCTTTATAGACTTATGATCGTGATGGGTGTGGTATTCACAATAGCATTTTCAATTATGAATCCTACATTATTCTTTTTCTCAATTGTATTTTTCTTAGTAGGCTATTTGACTATTAGAAGTACAATTAAAAAACTAAAATATCAAGAAACGTTATTACGAGATTAAAAAAGTTGTCCTATTTGCGAAATTGAATTACTTCGCTATAGGACAACCTTTTTTATTATTGATGATCTACAGGATATAAGTAACGTTCGAAATAACTTGAATGTTGACCACTATATCCAAAGAATTGATTTAAAGCAGTTTTAGAAAAGTGCTCCTGGAATAAATCTGATGATTTGAAATCTTCATAAGCACTTCTATTTGCAAAACCAAAATATAATTTATAAGTATTACCTTCTAATGGTCTCAATAATCGATAACTTTTGAAACCACCAAAGTTATCAAATGGAGCACCAAAATGAAGAAGTTGTTTTTCTAATTGATTTTTATGATCTTCAGATGAAGGTATGAAGAGCGCAGAATAGAAATGTTCTTCATTAAATTCACCCACGCTATATAAAACTTCATAAGCACTTGGATGCTTCAGTACAGATTTGCCTTCAGTTTCTTCTAAAATAACAGATGTATCTGAAGCAGAATATTGAAATAGATTATGATCTGGATTATTAATTTGAATTTGATTTAAAAAACCATAAGTACCATACGATGTATATAAATTCATGATCCTTACCTCCCTTGTTTTAATTAATTATACGATTATAAATTTCTATTTTCTACCTTCAAAGTCTTAATTTTGAAATAAATGTATAAAAATGGATTGATTTTTTACAAATTAAACTAAAATTAATTGCTATTAATTTATATCATTACTATTAAATGTTTAATTATAATACTAATACACTTTAACAAAACGAAAAATTATGAGATAAGCTATGTAGATACAAATAATTTATAAAACATTTTACTATGTCTTTTTTATGACATTTAAGCACATTAAAATACGAAATAACTAAGTATATGCTATTATAGATAAGAATGATTTTAATTTAGGAGGACTATATGGTACATAGTAAGAATGATACTATTTTAAAAATGATTAAAGGTGAAAAGACCTCTCATACACCAGTCTGGTTTATGCGTCAGGCAGGGCGATCTCAACCTGAATATCGTAAATTAAAAGAGAAATATTCACTGTTTGAAATTACTCATCAACCTGAACTATGTGCTTATGTGACACATTTACCAGTTGATAATTACAATACGGATGCAGCAATTTTATATAAAGACATTATGACACCTTTAAAACCTATTGGTGTAGATGTAGAAATTAAATCTGGAATAGGTCCAGTTATTCAAAATCCAATCAAAACAGTCCAAGACGTGGAAAAGTTATCACAGATAGATCCGAAAAGAGATGTGCCATATGTTTTAGATACAATCAAACTGTTAACTGAAGAAAAATTAAATGTACCTTTAATTGGATTTACTGGCGCACCATTTACACTAGCCTCATATATGATAGAAGGTGGCCCTTCTAAAAACTATAATCAAACAAAAGCTATGATGTACAGTGATGAAGCGACTTGGTTTGCTTTAATGGATCATTTAGTAGCGGTTTCGATAGATTATGCTAATGCACAAGTAGAAGCTGGTGCTGAATTAATTCAAATTTTTGATTCATGGGTCGGCGCATTAAATGTTCAAGACTATAGAAAATATATTAAACCAGGTATGGACAAGTTAGTTAAAGGCATTAAATTAAAACATGATGTTCCAGTTATTTTGTTCGGAGTGGGTGCTAGTCATTTAATCAATGAATGGAATGATTTACCTATAGATGTATTGGGACTTGATTGGAGAACATCAATACAACAAGCACAACAGCTTGGTGTAACTAAGACGCTACAAGGTAATTTAGATCCTTCATTATTATTAGCACCATGGGATGTAATAGAAGAAAGATTAAAAGATATCTTAGATCAAGGCATGGAAAGAGGACAACATATTTTCAACCTTGGACATGGTGTGTTCCCAGAAGTTCAACCAGAAACTTTACGTAAAGTAAGCCAATTCGTTCACGACTATACACATCAATAATTTAGCATTATGAATTTTAATAGATTAAGTAATAGCAATAGACTAAAGGGTGGTTTTATAAATGAGTAAAACAATAGGTTTATTAGTAATGGCATATGGTACACCTTATAAAGAAAGTGACATTGAGCCATATTATACTGACATTAGACATGGTAAAAAACCAACAGATGAAGAGCTCCAAGATTTAAAAGACCGTTATGAATTTATTGGGGGACTATCTCCATTAGCTGGAACAACAGACAAACAAGCAGAAGCATTAAGAGATGCATTAAATGAATCTTATGAAGATGTAGAGTTTAAATTATATTTAGGGCTAAAACATATTTCACCGTATATAGAAGAAGCGGTTGAATCTATGCATAAAGATGGAATTACTGAAGCGGTCACTGTTGTATTAGCACCACATTATTCAAGTTTTTCAGTAGGATCTTATGATGAACGTGCAGAAGAAGAAGCTGAAAAATATGGTATTCAATTACATCATGTAAAACATTATTACCATCAACCTAAATTCTTAGAGTTTTGGACTAATCAAATCAATCACACATTAGAACAAATTCCTACAGAAGAACATGATGACACTGTATTAGTAGTATCAGCTCATAGCTTACCAAAAGGTTTAATTGAGAAAAATAATGACCCTTATCCAAATGAGTTACATGATACTACAGTACAATTAAAAGAGCAATCAAATATTATCCACGTAGCAGAAGGTTGGCAATCAGAAGGTAATACAGGTACACCTTGGTTAGGACCTGATGTTCAAGATTTAACAAGAGATTTATTTAATGAACATGGATATAAACATTTTATTTATACGCCAGTAGGATTTGTATGCGAACACCTTGAAGTGTTATATGACAATGACCATGAATGTAAAGTAGTGTGCGATGACATAGGTGCAAACTACTATCGTCCAGAGATGCCTAATACGCATCCATTATTTATTGGTGCGATTGTAGACGAAATTAAAACAGTATTTTAATAGAAGGAAGCGTGAATGATTTTGAGTAAGAATGTAGCAATCATCGGAGCAGGTATAACCGGTTTAACAAGTGCTTACTATATGAAAAAACAAAATCCTAACTTAAATGTTACTATCTATGAGGCAAGTAATCGTCCAGGTGGTAAAATTCAAACGTATCGTAAAGATGGTTATACTATTGAATTAGGACCCGAATCATACTTAGGTAGAAAAACTATTATGACTGATATAGCTAAGGAGATTGGATTAGGCGATGATTTGATTACGAATACTACAGGTCAATCATACATTTATGCTAAAAATAAATTATATCCTATCCCAGGTGGTTCTATTATGGGAATACCTACGGATATAAAACCTTTTATAAAAACAAAATTGATTTCTCTATTAGGTAAGTTACGAGCAGGTCTGGATCTATTTAAAAAGCCTATAGAGATTGAAGATGACATTTCAGTAGGTGACTTTTTTAGACAGCGTTTAGGTGATGAAGTACTTGAAAATTTAATTGAGCCACTAATGGGTGGCATTTATGGTACCAATATTGATGATTTAAGTTTGATGAGTACTTTCCCTAATTTTAAAGAAAAAGAAGAAGCTTTTGGTAGTTTAATCAAAGGCATGAAAGATGAGAAGGAACAACGTATTAAACAACGCCAACTATATCCAGGCGCTCCTAAAGGTCAATTTAAGCAATTTAGACACGGACTTAGTTCGTTCATAGAGGCTTTAGTTGAAGCTGTAACAAAACAAGGTGTCAATATTGAATATAATACAGAGGTTGAAGATATTATTATATCTCAAACTGACTATCAAGTAATTGTCGATGGCAAAAAAGAATTTTATGATGGTGTATTAGTAACAACACCACAGCAAGTCTTTATGGACTGGTTTAACCATGATCCAGCATTTGATTATTTCAATACAATGGATTCAACGACAGTAGCAACAGTGGTACTTGCATTTGATGAAAAGGATATTGAAAATACTTATGATGGAACAGGTTTCGTTATTGCTAGAACAAGTAATACAAGCATAACAGCATGTACATGGACTTCAAAAAAATGGCCATTTACAACTCCAGAAGGAAAAGTGTTAATCAGAGCTTATGTTGGTAAACCAGGAGATACAGTTGTTGATGACCATACAGATGAAGAAATTGTATCTATTGTACGTCAAGATTTACAACAGATGATGACGTTCAAAGGTGACCCAGAATTTACCATTGTTAATCGTTTGCCTAAGAGTATGCCTCAATACCATGTAGGTCATATTAAGCAAATTAGAGAAATACAACAGCATATTAAACGAACTTATCCACGTTTAAAAATTACTGGTGCACCATTTGAAGCAGTTGGACTACCAGATTGTATTCAACAAGGACATAATGCAGTTGATGAAATGCTAGAAGAATTAAAGTTGATCAATTAACAAATCAATTAAGCACTTTGAAGGGATAAATATATCTTTTTAAAGTGCTTTTATTATAAAATAAAGTAAAATGAGTCATGATTATTTTTTAAATTATATAATGTGAGGTTTGATAATAATGACAGACGTAATAATAGTTCATTCAAGTGTAGGCAATGCACATAACCATTGGTATGAATGGTTAGGACATAATTTAACATTAGAAGGTTATGAGGTTACATTATTTAATTTAGAAGCAGATACACCTGCTAATCTAGACATGTGGGTAACACAAATGCAACATCAAATAAATGTTAGGAAAAAAGATACATATTTTGTGACACATGGATTTGGAACAATCGCAAGTTTGAAATTTATTGAAAGTTTGAATCAAAATATTGAAGGTTTATTCAGTATTGCAGGATTTAGAGACGATGCTCAAGATATTGATGAAAATATAGATTTACAAGATGTAACCATAGATTATGATACTGTCAAAAATAAAGTAGACTACTTTTATGGACTTTGTTCAAAGAGTGACAAGCATGTTTCGTATAAAGAAACAAAAAGACTTATGGATACACTAGAAGGTCATATTCGTGTTGTTGAAGAAGGCGGTCATTTCATGGAAGAAGATGGTTTTACAACATTTACCGCTTTACAAGATCGTATGCAAGGACTAATGACACAATAATTTGATATGAGTAGGGGAGGGGGAGTTATGTTTAAAGTTTAATCAGATATGAACTTCAAGAGTTTTGTTATAAGTGTTAATTTAATGCTAAAAGAGCACTAAACTTGAATATTAAATCAATATTAGTAGGATTAATTTGAAGGAATGTTCCAGTAGATACGTCGCAAAATCAATAAGCTTTATTAAGAAATGTTTCTTTTTAAGATTTATAACATGTGTAAAAAGTTTAATTTGATGATGTTGGCAAGTGATTTTGTGACCATTTGCACACTTTTGTTATAAAATGATTTAACTAGTTAATTATTACACATTTTAATTGTAAATAATTATTGACTATTAGTTTTAAAATTAATATACTAATAAAGTGTTAAGCGAGAGCGATTTAAAGCTAATTTGATGTATCAAACATTTTGAAATTTAAGAGATTGTAAATTTAAATTAAAAAATGTATTGACTTTGTTAAGTTAATAATAGTACAATAATCAAGTAGTCAAAAATAATATTATCGCGGGATGGAGCAGTTCGGTAGCTCGTCGGGCTCATAACCCGAAGGTCGGTGGTTCAAATCCGCCTCCCGCAATACATAGTTTTAATAGGTCTCGTAGTGTAGCGGTTAACACGCCTGCCTGTCACGCAGGAGATCGCGGGTTCGATTCCCGTCGAGACCGCCATAATTATTATTGTGGTTCAGTAGCTCAGTTGGTAGAGCAATGGATTGAAGCTCCATGTGTCGGCAGTTCGACTCTGTCCTGAACCATTCGTCATTTTTGGCGGTTGTGGCGAAGTGGTTAACGCATCGGATTGTGGTTCCGACATTCGAGGGTTCGATTCCCTTCAACCGCCCCATAATCGTATTACATTTCACATTTTATATGCGGGTGTAGTTTAATGGCAAAACCTCAGCCTTCCAA
The DNA here is from genome assembly GCF_030547725.1 of Staphylococcus pasteuri. Lineage (NCBI taxonomy): Bacteria > Bacillati > Bacillota > Bacilli > Caryophanales > Staphylococcaceae > Staphylococcus > Staphylococcus pasteuri. The sequence goes on from NZ_JAUOQO010000009.1 coordinate 31,588, forward strand.
GCTGATGTTGTGGGTTCGATTCCCATCACCCGCTCCATTATTATTCCACAGTAGCTCAGTGGTAGAGCTATCGGCTGTTAACCGATCGGTCGTAGGTTCGAGTCCTACCTGTGGAGCCATGGCTCCTTGGTCAAGCGGTTAAGACACCGCCCTTTCACGGCGGTAACACGGGTTCGAGTCCCGTAGGAGTCATACAAACAGAAGTGAAATATCGCTTCTGTTTTTTTATTTATCATATTATATATTATGGAGAGTTGTCCGAGTTGGCCGAAGGAGCACGCCTGGAAAGTGTGTAGGCGCCACAAGCGTCTCGAGGGTTCGAATCCCTCACTCTCCGTACATACGTAAAAATCAGTGAAAATCTGATAAGCTAAAAGTAGGGGGAACGTTGTTAAATCAACGTTCTTTTTTATTTTGGTGAAAATTTGTAACAATCTGTTTTGAAATAAAACCGTCAACTAGGTCGACAACATTTCAAAAATTATTGAATATTGTCGGTTTGTTTGTCAGTTTGACCGTTAAACTCCTAGAACGATGCTAGTTTCGCATCTAAACTTTTTTCTTCTTTTTCTTTTAATTCATCTAATAAATGACTATATACTCTCCAAGTAATTTCTATATTTGAATGACCTAATCTTTTACTTACATATTGAACACTAAATCCTTTTGTTAATAACATAGATGCAATTGTATCTGTAAGTTTGAAAAAATTTAAATCTAATTTAATATTACTCTTCATCATCATCTAGTAAATCAGTTATATTTAGTATGATTTCTTTCGTATTAGTATCAATCGATAGTTCATTGCTATAGCCAATAGATTTTACTTTAATGATGTCACTATCTGATTTTAAAACTAATTCAGCGTGTTGGTTTCTCTCCAAAATAACAAAAGTTTCATTATTACTTATGATTTCATGTCTAGAATTTAAACCATTAATTATAATATTCCAATTATTGAATTTCATTAAAAAACACTCCTTTAATTTAGTTTTTTATAAAGAAAATCCTAGAATCATACCCAAAGGTAAATTCTAGGATTAATTTATATAGGTCTTACATTGTTATGTCCTTAGATGAATAAATGTAGTTTATTTATTTTCAAATAAACCTTTGAAAAATTCTACTGCTTTTTTGATGATAGCTGTGATATTTTCCATTACTATTCACCTCCTATGTAAGCTACTTTTAATATAAATCATTTTTAATTATCATAGATTATTTATTCTTATTTTATAAATTTATTTTCATAAACGTAACATTTCTCTGCGAAATTAGACAGTTATGAATTCAAATGTGTTAACAAAGAGTGATATATCTTATTATTAAATTCAAATTTCTAAATTCAAGCTTTAATCACTGATAGAATGCGTTAAAATCGTTATAATTATCTTTGTAATGATAATTGGAGGAATGACTTGTGAACTTCTGGTTAAAAGATCAATCAGTAAAAAATAAAGATAAAATAGCTGTTACAGATGGCGCACATCAAATGACATTTAAGGAATTATATGATGATGCATTTCATTTAGCACAGCAACTACAAAACCTTAATCAAACGAGAATAGGGTTACATATAAATAATCGTATTGAATCTTTAGTATTGATACATGCATGTTGGATCGCCAATATCGAAATTGCTATGATAAATACACGATTAACAAAGAATGAAATTATTGCTCAAATGAATTCTATACAAGTGAGCACAATAGTAACGACAACTACACTCGAAATGGATCAATTTGATATATATACGCTTGAGGATATTCAAAATTTATCTCCTCAAAATATAAATTCTAATGTATTTCAATTAGAAAACATTGCTTCTATCATGTTTACATCTGGCACTACTGGTCCTCAAAAAGCTGTCCCTCAAACTTTTGAAAATCATCTCGCAAGTGCAATAGGTTGTAAGGAAAGTTTAGGTTATAATCAGCAGACGATTTGGTTATCTGTATTACCGATATATCATATATCAGGTCTGAGTGTCATTTTAAGAAGTGTTATAGAAGGATTTACAGTACGTATTTTAGAAAAGTATAATACTGATACAATGCTTCAAATTATTCAAAATGAAAATATTACGCATGTTTCTCTTGTACCACAAACTTTAAAATGGTTAATGGATGCTGGATTACAGAGTCCATATCAATTAGAAAAAATCTTATTGGGTGGTGCAAAGCTATCAGCAAATTTAATTCAACAAGCTTTAAACTACAAACTACCTATTTATAATTCATTTGGTATGACTGAAACGTGTTCACAATTTTTAACAGCAACGCCAGATATGTTAGCACAACGTTATGATACTGTAGGGGTGCCTAGTGATAATGTAGAAGTGAAAATTAAGCAACCTAATCAAAATGGACATGGTGAATTATTAATTAAAGGAAACAACGTAATGAATGGCTATTTATATCCTGTTAATTTAACAGATACATTTGAAGATGGCTTTTTCAAAACAGGGGATATAGCTGAAATAGATGAAGATGGTTTTGTTATGATTTATGATCGACGTAAGGATTTAATTATCAGTGGTGGCGAAAATATATATCCTTATCAAATTGAATCTATAGCTAAATATTATCCAAACATTGAAGATGCTGTTTGTATTGGTCAATCAGATGATACGTGGGGACAAGTACCTATATTATATTATATTGCCGATACAAAAATTAATGAAATCGAATTAAGACAATATATGTTGGATCATTTAGCAAAGTACAAAGTACCAAAGTCTTTTTATCAAGTTGAAGAATTGCCATATACTTCTACAGGTAAACTCCAAAGAAATAAAATGATACAAAAGGAAGAAAAAAATGATTATTAATCAATTAAATTTTTACTTATATAATCAGTCTTTTAAATCACCAATTGTAACGCCTAAAGTAAAATTAGAAACAAGAAAAACATTAGTCATTGAATTCATTGATAATCACGGGGATGCATATTTTGGAGAATGTAATGCATTTCAAACACAATGGTATGATAATGAAACTATTGATTCCGTAAAAGAAAACATTAAACAATGGTATGATCGTATAAAGAATAAAGAAATGTCAACTTTTAAAGAATGGCAATCATCACTCGAGCTTTTAAATGATTATCCAGCAGCAAGATGTACAATTATGATGGCTATCTATCAAAAATATTATAAACTTGAATCATTTAAAGTTCCGTATGGTGCAACTGTAAACGGTATGACTGAAATACAATTAAATCGTTTGGCTCAAACACAACCTAAGCGAATTAAATTAAAGTATTCAAATCAATTAATTTCAGACATCGATAATTTACAATCACTTAGTTTTAGTTTTGATTTGGCTATAGATGCCAATGAATCCCTTAATCTGACACAATATCAATCTATTATAGAAAATATAGACCATGATATTCTTTATATTGAAGAACCATTTCAATCATTAGATGATATCAAACGCATTAATGGAAAACCTTATCCACCTATTGCTCTTGATGAAAAGGCCACTTCCACTCAAGAAATCAAAAATATTATATCTGAATATCCAATAGAGGTAGTTATATTGAAACCATTTAGACTTGGTGGTATTGATCGAGTATTAGATGCAATACAAACCCTTCATAAAGAAGGGGTGAAAGTTGTGATTGGTGGTATGTATGAATATGGGTTAAGCCGATATTTTACTGCAATGTTAGCTCAACATGGGGATTATCCTGGAGATGTGACACCAATGGGTTATTATTTTGAAAATGATTTTGTAGAAAATGAAGGTATATTAAAAGAGGGAATGATAGAATTCAATCCCCCTGTAGTTAATCGTACAAAATTAGAATGTATTAATGATGATTGTGTTTAGCATGATGTGATTTCGATTTGTTTTTTGCAAGTGGCACTGGATCGTATCCACCTTTGTGTAAAGGATGACATTTTAATATTCGACGTATGCCTAAGTATAATCCTTTGAATGCACCATGATATTGTATCGCTTCTCGTGTATATTCTGAACATGTTGGATAGAATCGACACGTTGGTGGCGTTAATGGCGAGATAAAACGTTGATAAAAATGTATTAAGGCAAGAAATAATTTTTTCATAATAATGCCTCCGAGCAAATTTTAGAATATAGGTATTTTAACATATTATAAAGGGATGTGATGTACATGAAGTTTTTAGATAAAGACCAAAGAGAGGTACACCTAACATATAAAACAAATAAAGATGTTCCTACGGGTAATCATGTACTTGCTATTCCAGTATATCAACATCAATTATTGTTTACTTGTCATAAAATTAGAGGTATTGAATTTCCTGGTGGCAAAAGAGAACTCAATGAAACTAGTATTGATGCTATACGGAGAGAATTGTATGAAGAAACTGGTGCTCATGCTATCGATATTAAATATATAGCACAATATAAAGTTGAAACAAATAGTAATATAGATTTTGTGAAAGATGTATATTTTATACAAGTTGATACGCTAAAAGAACAATCTGACTATCTAGAAACAGATGGTCCATGTTTATTTCAATCAGTTGAATCAATTCCCGATAATAAAAAAAGCTTTTTACTTAAAGATGATGCTATCTTGCATTGTTATGAAAGGGTGAAGACACTTGGATTTTATTAAAGTTAAAAAAATGCCAATAGAGATGAGGACACATCATTTTGATGAAATAACCTATCAAGTTGATCATCTTAATGTCAAAGCTTTAATGATGACACCTTATAAAAAAGTAAAACGCATTGTTATCTATTTGCGAGGTGGTAAAGGACAAGTAGGGCGTGTCAGAGCTGCAAGGCTAATGCAGTTTGCTAATGATGAAACTCTAGTTGTAGGTCCATATTATAGAGGTAACAATGGTAGTGAAGGCAAAGATGAATTTTATCGTGGAGATTTAAATGATGTCACTGAGCTCATTCGTTTACTGTATTCAAAGCATCCACAAGCCTTTATTCATATGATTGGTTTTTCACGTGGTGGTTTACAAGGATTATTAACTTTTCAAGACTTACCTGTAAATAGTTATATTATATGGGGTGGGGTATCTGATATTTATTTAATGTATGAGGAACGTGTTGATTTAAGAGGGATGTTAAGACGAATGGTTGGACATCCTATTAAAGATGCTCAAAATTATACTGATAGAGAGGCAATACATAATATTACGCCACAAAGTCCGCCAATACTTATTGTTCATGGTGGAAATGATAAGCAAGTTGGTATACATCAAGCTTATTATTTAGAACGACGCTTAAATGAGATTGGAGCAAACTTTGATACTTTTTATCAAATGAAAGAAGGACATGTACCACGCCCATTTGCTTTGAAAGAAACACTTGAATATATTCATCAATGGATGAATCAAATTGAAAATGATAAAGATAACGAAAGCGCAACAGAATGAATTTTCTGTCGCGCTTTTTACCATTATTTATTAAATGCACCTTTATCTGAAATATGTTCTACTTCAGAGCCGAATTTTTTGAAGTTTTCTTCAAAACGTTGAATTAAGTCATTAGCTTGTGCTTTATATTTTTCAGGGTCACTCCATGCATTAATTGGATTTAAGATAGTTTTAGGAACATCTTCTACTTCCACTGGAATATTTAATCCAAATGAAGCATCTTTAGTATATTCTGCATTTTTTAATTTACCTGAAATAGCCTGGTTAACCATTTGACGTGTATAATGTAAACTTATTCTTCTACCAACGCCATATTTACCCCCTGTCCATCCTGTGTTAACAAGGTAAACGTCAACTTCATGCTTATCAATTAATTCACCTAATAAATCAGCATAAACTGTAGGATGTAATGGTAAGAATGGTGCACCAAAGCAAGTAGAGAATGATGGTTCTGGTTCAGTAACGCCACGTTCTGTACCAGCTAATTTAGATGTGAATCCACTTAAGAAGTGATACATTGCTTGGTCTTTAGTTAATTTTGAAATTGGAGGAATGACACCAAAAGCATCCGCTGTTAAAAAGATAATTGTATTAGGATGAGCTGCTTTGGAAGGTAATACAATATTATCTATATGGTGAATTGGGTATGCCGCTCTTGTGTTTTCAGTGAATTTATTATCATCAAAATCAACCGTGCCATCATTTTTGACAACAGTATTTTCTAAAATGGTACCATATTTAATTGCATCGAAAATTTGTGGTTCTTTTTCTTTTGAAAGGTTGATTGCTTTAGCGTAGCAACCTCCTTCGATATTGAACACACCATTTTTATTCCAGCCGTGTTCGTCATCTCCAATTAATTTTCTATCAGGATCAGCTGATAATGTTGTTTTACCAGTACCTGATAAACCAAAGAATAATGCTACGTCACCTTTATTACCAACATTTGCTGAGCAATGCATACTCATAATATCTTGCATTGGTAATAAATAGTTCATAACTGAGAATATACCTTTTTTCATTTCGCCAGCATATTCAGTACCACCAATTAAAATGACTTTATGTTTGAATGAAACGATAACAAAAGTTTCTGTTTTTGTACCATCTACTTCTGGGTCAGCTTTAAAATGAGGTGCTGATACAATGGTAAAGTCTGATTTGATTGATTTAGCTTCTTCTTTTGATTCAGGACGTATAAACATATTATGTGCAAAAAGATTATGCCAAGCTAATTCATTAATTACAGTTAGTTTTAAGCGTGAATCTTTGTCACTTCCAGCGTAACCATTAAATACGTATAGTTCATCTTTCTTACCTAAATAATTTAATACTTTGTTATAAAGTTTTAAAAATGTTTCTTCATCTATCGGCTGATTAACGTCTCCCCAATCAACATTATCTCTATATGAAGGTTCTGTAACGATAAACTTATCTTTAGGTGAACGCCCAGTGTATTTACCGGTACTTGCATTAATAGCGCCCAACTCAGTAAGTTCACCTTCATTATTATCTAAGATTTTATTGTAAAGTTGAGTTGTAGATAATTGAAACTGTGTAGATGGTTTTTCTAATAATTGTTTGATTTTAATAGTTTCAGAGTATGTATCGATCGACATACTTAATCCCTCCAGATAGTTGTAATGTAAGCCTTTACATTTCAATAGTATAACATATTAAGTTAATTAATCCACCGTAAATTTTCATTAAAATAACTTAATTCTAAAATTGACATTAATTCGCTAATTATGTAGTATTAATTTTAACGGATTCTCTTATCCTGAGTGGTGGAGGGACATGGACCCAATGAAACCCAGCAACCTCTTTTTTGTATAGAAAAGAAAGGTGCCAAACCGTTTGCAGACCTATATTGTCTGAACGATAAGAGCGAATGGACGTATAAGAGCCTTCTCTCTATCTAGATACTAGTTAGCAGAAGGCTCTTTTATTTAGCTCAAATAAAAGAGAATTATCGTAATAAATTTTTAAAAGGAGCAAAACATGACTAACAATAAACGATTATTCACGTCAGAATCAGTAACTGAAGGACACCCGGATAAAATAGCCGATCAAGTTTCCGATGCCATTTTAGACGAAATTCTTAAAGATGACCCTAATGCGCGTGTAGCATGTGAAACAACAGTAACTACAGGTATGGCTTTAATTTCTGGTGAAATTTCAACAACAACTTATGTTGATATCCCTAAAGTAGTAAGAGAAACAATTAAAGAAATTGGTTACACACGTGCAAAATATGGTTATGATTCACAAACAATGGCTGTATTAACAGCAATTGATGAACAATCACCAGATATTGCGCAAGGTGTAGATAAAGCATTAGAATATCGCGATGATATTACTGAAGAAGAAATTGAAGCAACAGGTGCAGGAGATCAAGGTTTAATGTTTGGTTATGCAACTAACGAAACAGATACGTATATGCCTTTACCAATTTTCTTATCACACCAGCTAGCTAAACGTTTATCAGATGTTCGTAAAGATAAAATACTAGATTATTTACGTCCAGATGGTAAAGTTCAAGTAACAGTTGAATATGATGAAAATGACAAACCAAAACGTATTGATACAATTGTTGTTTCAACACAACATGCTGAAGATAAAACATTAGAAGACATTCAAAATGACATTAAAGAACATGTCATTTATCCTACTGTTCCAGAAAATTTACTAGATGATCAAACAAAATTCTATATCAATCCAACAGGAAGATTTGTAATTGGTGGACCTCAAGGTGATGCAGGATTAACAGGTCGTAAAATTATCGTTGACACTTATGGTGGATATGCTAGACATGGTGGAGGATGCTTCAGTGGTAAAGATCCAACTAAAGTAGACCGTTCTGCCGCATACGCAGCAAGATACGTTGCTAAAAATATTGTTGCAGCTGAATTAGCTGAACAATGTGAAGTACAACTTGCATACGCTATTGGTGTAGCTGAACCTGTGTCAATCTCAATTGATACATTTGGTACAGGTAAAGTCAGTGAAACAGAATTAGTAGAAGCAGTTAGAGAGAACTTTGACTTAAGACCTGCAGGAATTATTAAAATGTTAGAGTTGAAACAACCTATTTATAAACAAACTGCTGCATTTGGTCATTTCGGACGTACTGATGTTTTATTACCTTGGGAAAAATTAGATAAAGTCAACGTTTTGAAAGATTCAATAAACCAAGCCTAAAATAATTAAAATATTTGGGATAGGTAAAATATAATTAATTAAATTATAACGAAATGTCGAAAATATCATAGTTATGATTTATAATTGATTGTATTGATAATTTAAAAGGAGCGTTGATGTGATGAGTTTATCTTCACCCATTGGAATAGGATTAATCGTTGCAGTAGTGATTGCAATTATCTTTTTTGTTTTATTTTTAATCACGTTAAATAAAAAGAAAAAGATAAAGAAACAAACTGAAGAAGAATATCAACAAAAAGAACAAAACTTAAAAGCATCTCATGAGGAAACATTAGAAAAAGAACGTATAGAAAACAAAAAGACAGTCACTAAACAAAAAGAAGATTATGAAGCTACAGTAAGTAGTAAAGAAAGAGAAATTGATGCATTAAAATTATTCTCTAAAAATCATAGTGAATATGTTACAGACATGAGATTAATTGGTATTCGTGAACGTCTTGTTAATGAAAAGCGTATTCGCCCAGAAGATATGCATATAATGGCAAATATTTTCTTGCCAACTAATGAATTTAATAATATTGAAAGAATTAGTCACCTCGTATTAACACGAACTGGTTTATACATCATTGATTCTCAATTATTAAAAGGTCATGTTTATAATGGTATTAGTGGCGCACAATTTTCAGAGTTACCAACTATGAAACAAGTATTTAATACGCTAGATTTAGATAAATCTACGCCACAAACATTGGTATTAGATCAAAATGATGATCAAAAATCATTATCATTTGTTAACTATTCAGATAAAATTCAGCAAATACAACAATTAGCTGGAGATTTACAAAATAAATTGAATACTAAATACACACCAACTTCTATTTTATACTTTAATCCTAAAAATGAAGATGATGTAACGATTTCAAATTATGCTCAGAATAGTAATGTAAAAGTATTAGTTGGACCTGAACAACTTAACGAATTCTTTAATAAATTTGTATTCCATGGACGTATTCAATATAACGTCGATGATTTACAAGATATTATGGATAAAATTGAATCATTTAACTAATTATTTTAGCTAGTAGGGTGTATGACACTTTACTAGCTTTTTTATAATATTGAATTTTAATCATCGGATAAGGGTATAGATAATGTATAAATATTTTTATATGTAAGGAGTGAAAATCCATGGATAAAATTAAATTTTATAATGGTCATGAAATGCCAAGAGTAGGACTAGGTACGTTTAGAGTCGAAAATAATGATGATTGTACTAAGGCTGTTAAACATGCTATAGAGAATGGTTATAGAAGCATTGATACAGCAAAAGTTTACAGTAATGAAGAAAAAGTAGGACAAGGTATTAAAGAAGGATTAGAAACTACAGGTCTAAAACGAGAAGACTTATTTATTACTTCAAAATTATGGTTAGAAGATTTTGGTAGAACTAATGTAGAGGATGCGTATGAAGGTAGCTTAAAAAGATTAGGCTTAGATTATCTAGATTTATATTTAATGCACTGGCCAGGTACTAACGAAGCACTAATGATAGATACATGGCAAGGGATGGAAGATTTATATAAACAAGACCGTGTTAAAAATATCGGTGTAAGCAATTTTAATGTAGACCATTTTGAAGCACTACTAGCACAAGTATCAATAAAGCCTGTCATCAATCAAGTTGAATTTCATCCATATTTAACACAAAGTTCATTAAGACAATATATGGAAGTTCAAAATATTGTTATGGAATCATGGTCACCATTAATGAACGCACAAATTTTAGATGATGACACTGTTAATGCTATTGCAAAAGAAATTGATCAATCACCTGCACAAGTGATTATTCGTTGGAATTATCAACATGATGTAGTAGTTATCCCTAAATCAGTAACACCACATCGTATAGATGAAAATTTAGATATTCTAAACTTCAAACTTAACGAAGATCAAATGAATCGTCTTGACCAATTAAATGAAGATAGAAGAATTGGTCCTGATCCTGCAGAATTTAACGGACAATAAATTCAATTAAAGCCACGTTTCTCATAAAGAGGACGTGGCTTTAAAAGTATCTTCTTCTATTTTTTAAATAAGGTGATAAGCTAAATAACAGCTTAAGAATGATCCTATGAATTGAATAGTAGAATATACAATAAACAATGTAGGTTTGAATTTAGGTGATAACATTCCGACGAGTTCATTAGAGAGGGTAGAAAATGTAGTTAAACCTCCTAATATACCTGTGATTAAAAAAGGGTTTATCCATTGTATATGTAATGATAAACCAGATAGGGTACCAATGAATATACAACCTACAATATTAACTATAAGCGTACCTATTGGCAACACAGATTGAAACTGATTGAAATAGTTAGAAATACTAGCACGTAGAATTGCTCCAATACCTCCACCTAACATGACTAACAAAATTGTAGTAATCATAAACGTTCACCTAATTTCTTACCTAATAAACATAATAAAATACAAAGAATATAACTAATCACTGCATAAATAATTAATAACATCCAGTTTTGTTGATTGTACATTTGAACTAATTCAAATTGAAAAGTAGAAAATGTAGTTAAAGCTCCCATGAAACCTGTTGTTATAGCTTTTTTAAATAGGGGATGTGATTGAAATAATTTAATCGATAGTGCTGTGAAAAATCCCATTAAAAAAGCACCGATGATATTTGCTGTTAATGTACCTATTGGTAATTGGTGACCATGATTAAAAAATGATAATAAATATCTTAATAAAGCACCAAACGCACCACCTACAAAAATGTATAAATATTGCAAAGTAATAACTCCTTTAATAAACATTTACTCAAATAAATAAAAGAACCACTTCAATCTGAAATGGGTCTAACAAATAAAGTATACGTCAATAAATTTTAAGAAAGGAATCCGTAAGTATTTAATGACGACACAATATGAATAATAATCACAATAAGAATGATAAATGGTAATAGTTTACTACCAATTCTAATCCAACCTTGTTTGTCTCGTGAATGTTTAATGGATTTGTCCGCAAAAATGATTGAAATGATTAGAACAATGACATTAATGACACTACATGCAATAATTAATTTGACGAAAGAACCCAACACATTATTTAAAAATGGATTATTTGTATTAAAGAAAAAGCTTATCGCTAATAATAATAAAGTTATATAAAAGTAGAGTTTAGATTTTGACATGCGTAACCTCCTCGATGGATATCATTACAATATACTACCACTTTTTAGGATATGAGAATAGTATAAATGTATAGAAAATAAAATGTAAAATACAAAAATGCTTTTATATAGGCAAATAATTCGCTTACATTTCAAAAGCATGATATAAATTATTTATAAATGATTTGTTAACGAAAATAAAAACCAAAGATAAATCATATATGAATTTGATATTCAATACATTGGAAATCCAAATTTAGTATTGAAATTGAAGGAGGAATACATAGTGAGAAAACTAAATGTAGAAGTATTTGCGGATGGAGCAGATATCGAAGAAATGAAAGCTGCTTATAAAAATAAACAGGTTGATGGATTTACAACGAATCCTAGTTTAATGGCCAAAGCAGGAGTAACAGATTATAAAGCATTTGCGGAAGAGGCTGTTCGAGAAATTCCTGACGCTTCTATTTCATTTGAAGTGTTCGCAGATGACTTAGAGACAATGGCTAAAGAAGCGGAAATTCTTAAACAATATGGTGACAATGTTTTTGTTAAGATTCCTATTGTTACTACTAACGGTACTTCAACAATTCCATTAATCAAAGAATTATCTGCAAAACAAGTACGTTTAAATGTCACTGCAGTTTATACAATTGAACAAGTTAAAGAAATTACTGAAGCTGTCACAGAAGGAGTACCAACATATGTGTCAGTATTTGCAGGACGTATTGCAGATACTGGTGTAGATCCATTACCATTAATGAAAGAATCAGTAGAGATAACTCATAGTAAAAAAGGTGTTAAATTATTATGGGCAAGTTGCCGCGAATTATTTAATGTTATTCAAGCAGACGAAATTGGTGCTGACATCATTACTTGTCCAGCCGATGTAGTTAAAAAAGTTAACAATAATTTAGGTAGAGACGTTGAAGAACTATCAATTGATACTGTTAAAGGTTTTGCTAAAGATATCCAAAGTTCAGGATTATCAATTTTATAATTGCTTTAATTAGTATCTTTATCGGATTAAATTTAAAAGCCAAGCTAGTGGCACTATTAGAATTGATTGTCTATAGTGTACACAAGGTTGGCTTTTTATTAATGTAATTTGAATATTTGAATTGATTGAATTAGAAATTTCATCTATGATGTAAAGATAATCTAATAGATATGAGGTGCAATTCTAGCTATGGATAAAAATTCGTTTAGTGCTAGAGTACAAAAGCAGTTATGGTTCTTAAATAACAAAGAGAAAGCTCAATTAAATGATGAAATTAGTAAAGTTAATCATAATGATAGTGACACGCTGAATAAACCAATAAGGTTTTCAAATCAGTTTTTAAAAGATCATGTGTATAGCCAAAAACATATTAGTTCAGCTAGTTTATTTATATTATTGATTGGAATTGTATTTACATATGTCATTTTATTAGGTGGCTTTTTATTTGGCCTTATAACAAGTTTAACAGCGGTAAATTATTTCATTCATCCCCAGGTTAACTTATCAACTGTGACTGTTGTACTCATCATTATAGGCGCTATTATATTAATGTTAATAGCGATATTCTTAATTAAGAAAGTAACTGCATTTTTTACTAAAAAATTATTAGAATATAAATTCAATAAGAAGAATACGACTGTGTAATTAAATGGCAAAGAAGTAAACTTTCTTGCCATTTTTTTAATATAGCATGATAAGGTTCATCTACTAAAAGATGAGTAGCATTTGAAAACATAATTAATGTGCCATTATTTTTGGTTTGTATACCAGTAATATGATAAGCGTTTATGTAATATTGAATGGGAGAACGACGATGTTTTAGAGGAAATAAAATGAGTTGATCACATACATAAATAGGAATTTTTTTGTTTATATGAAGTAAGCGTTTGGCGATTTTCTTTTGAAGAGGTAACGTTTTTTGATGTAATTCTAGCATATAGTCTAACGTATTGTTGATTGAAATAGGGAGAGAAATGTCATATTGCTTATATTGCCATTTAGTGGATAGCTTATCGCTTATTTCTGTTTGTATATATAGTAAGTTAGTTGTAGTTAAATGATTCATTGTTTCATTCCTTTTTAAGAGTATAATGTAAATGTTTTGAGATTTTAGATTGCACTGACTTCTTAATTTTTTTAATAGTAGTCAAAGATATATGCATTCTTTCTGCAATTTCATATTGTTTATATCCAGATAATTTTAGTAATAGCCATTCCTTTTCTTTTGAGTTTAATAAATAATGAATATCTTGTATTAGTAGTGATTCATTATTGATGTGTTGAGATGGTTCTATTTCACTAGAAATATAATCATCAATATCACTAGTTTTAATTTTGTTACTTTCTTTTCTGAATATATCAATAAGATAGTAGTTTAATCTGATGAATAGATAAGAGGAAAATTTGTTGGATTTTGAGGGATTATAGTTATTCGATAAGTGCCACATTTGAATTAATAGTAATTGATAAAACTCGTCATAATTATAAGTGATTTGATACCTAGTTAACAAATAATGTATGATTTTGTTATACTTTTGATAAATAATATTAAATTCCAAGATTTACTCCAGTTTTATGTACATAAAAGTGTATATTTCCGGATACATTGAATTTAAAATAGATTGGGAAAATTTTCATTTGCTAAATTATTAAAATAGGTGTTAAATAGAAGTCATAGTAAATAAATATGTATTCAAAAACAACCAAAAACATGTCGTATTATTAATATAGAGCAAAATTTAATAGGAGGTACAAATGGATTACGCACACTTAAATTTAGAACATTTTTTCGCACGTAATGATGATTTAGATAGAATTAAAGATCGTTCAGACTTTGTGATGATTAATAATTTTACTAATGAAATGAAGTATAGAGAAGGAAGTATTGAAGGTACAATAGATTTAAATCAATATTTTTATAAGAATAGATCACAAGCTGCAAGTTTCATAATGATGGATTATAAAAATCATAATAAATAAAAATGGGATGAGATTTAGACAATTTAATTGAATAGATATTGCTAAATGACAATAGTTAACATATTCAATACAATTGATTGAAGTGTTAATCAATCTATTTAATGGATACAAAATCATGTCTATTTCTCTTTTTTATACTCAAAAGTTTCAATTTTATTACTTTTTATTTATGAATTTGTAACAAAGTATATATTAAATTGTGATTCATAATTAATAATGTTAAACTTTATTATCGTAATACAAATGAAAAGTATAACAACATTGACCTAAGAGGTGTGAATATGACGAAGCACAAAAAGGGATCTATAGTTGCAATTTTAGGATTGCTTATCATATTTGCAGTAGGTGCTATTATCTTTTTCTCAATGGTTTCTGACCAAATATTCTTTAAACATGTTAAAGAACAACAAAAAGTTGAGAAGTTAGATGTAACATTAGATAAAGCTGCGAAGAAACAAATAGACAACTATACGAGTCAACAAGTATCTAATAAAAATAATGATGCTTGGAGAGATGCATCATCAACTGAAATTAAAACAGCTATGGATAGTAGTCAATTTATTGGCAATGACAAACAAAAGTATCAATTTTTAGATTTATCTAAATATCAAGGTATTGATGAAAAAAGAATTAAAAGAATGTTAATTGATAGACCAACTTTATTAAAACACACTGATGATTTTACAAAAGCAGCTAAAGAAAAACATGTAAATGAAGTTTACTTAATTTCACATGCTTTATTAGAAACAGGTTCTGCTAAAAGTGAATTGTCTAAAGGTGTAGAAATTGATGGTAAGAAATACTATAACTTCTATGGTGTTGGCGCATTAGATAGTGACCCTGTAAAAACAGGTGCAGAATATGCGAAGAAACATGGTTGGGATACACCGCAAAAAGCAATTTATGGTGGTGCAGATTTCATTCATAATCATTTCTTAAAACACGAAGATCAAGACACATTATATAGCATGAGATGGAATCCTAAAAATCCAGGTGAACATCAATATGCTACAGATATTAAATGGGCTGAAAGTAATGCCAGTATCATTGCTGATTTTTATAAAGACATGAAAACAGAAGGTAAATACTTCAAACTTTATGTGTATAAAGATGATAAAAGTCATTTAAAAGATAATAAATAATAATCTATTTGAATGTTTAATTTTCTAATAAGAATAAAATCAAGTTTGAATTTTAAATAAAAAAGGATATGTAATTTAACCTGCGGCATTAAATTGGCGCAGGTGTTTTTTATGTGCTGATTATTTGGCTTTGTTGTTTCTTGTTACCCAAGCAAATATAATAACTGTCAGAACTATGATTTTTGCAACTAATTTCATATCAATCACCTCATAAAGAAATTTTATCACAGATGATAAAAGATTAAACTTTGCCTGATTAGGATATATAAGAAATAATGTGAAATCAATAACAACAGTTATAAAATCTATGAAATATATATGTTGTTGTAATCAAATTAGAGATATAGAAATGAAAAAAGGATGATGTCATAATGCGTGTAGCTATAATTGGTATGGGCACTGCAGGTGTTAGTGTTTTACGACAACTTGTAAAACATGAACATTTTGAAAAATTAAAAGTAGATGTCTATGATGACCGTATAAATATGGGACAAGGAGTTCCATTCCAAAATGATAGTAGTGAATTATTAATCAATTTACCTTCTAAAAAGATGAGCTTGAATTTAGACGATGAAGAAGAATTTTGGAAATGGTATCAAGATCAAAATGAATTTGTATTCGATAATCCTACATATCTACCGAGATTTGTATTTGGACATTATATGAAATCATACTTGTCTCAATTTAATAATCAATATGAAAATATTACAATCATTAACAATAAAGTTCATGAAGTTTTTACAAGTTCTAAAGTTGATGAAACGAATCTAAAATATTATGTTTGTACGTCAGATGATATGAAAGAATGGAGAGAATATGATTATTTATTCTTAACTTTTGGTACTTTTGCATATCATGATCCATATCGACTAAAAGGGATAGATGGGTTTAAACCGACACCTTATCCTACATATCATTCTCTCGATGATGTTAGTGAAAATGATAGTATTGCAATTATAGGAACTGGACTGGCAAGTTTAGATGTCATCAGATATGTTTCTGCTCACCATCCTAAATTGCCTATACTAATGACAAGTCGTTCAGCAAATTTACCTAGTGTAAGAGGTAAAATGGTTGATATAGAATTTACTCATTTAACTAAACAACGATTCAATGATATACAAGCTCAAAATTATGGCAATGTGCCTTTAGATACAGCAGTTGATTTATTTTTAAAAGAATGCAAAGATTATGGCATTAATTTTGAAAAACTAGTTAATAGAAGAACTGGAGACCACATTAAAGATTTACAATTTGATTTGGAACATGAAAAGGAAATTGGCATATTTCAAAGTATCGTTGAACTGTTAAAAGAGAATTTAAATTGGATTTGGAATAGTTTAAGTATTGAAGATCAACAAGAATTTAATCGTCGTTATACAAAAATAATTCAACTTAATTCCAATCCTATGCCTCCTAGAACTGCCCGTTTACTTATAGATTTATTAGAAAACGAAGCATTAATTATTCGTAAAAATTTAAGAAACATTTATCACGACGATGGATTATTCCATTTACAATATGAAGAGGAAAAAGATATTGAAGATTTTGATGTGGTTATTAACGCTACTGGTTCTAAAACTCATTTAAATGAACTGGATGAAGATGATCAATTAATACTAAATCTTGAAAATAGACAAATTGTTCAGGCACATCCAATGGGCGGTATTCAAATCATACCAGAGACAAACCAAGTGATTAGCCCTAGATTTGGTACACTAACGAATGTTATTGCTATAGGTCAAATGACTAATGGGGTTAATAAACTTAGAAACGGTGTCAAAATGATTGTGAATCAAGTAGCCAACGCTGTTGATAGATTATATGAAACACAACAAGATTTGGATAACCTTGATAAAGAGAATCATTAATCCTTAAATATCTAATAAAATTAAATACTTATCTGGTATTTGATTATAGTTAAAAATAAAATTTGATAATTAAAATTAAATCTATCTCTTTAATTAAGTACAATGTATAGTAATTGTTTTTTTGAAATAGGTGTAGTAGAATTTGAATTGTAGTCATTGAGATTACGATACTCAATTAACCTTTAACAATTTCATATTCAATTCTTTCGGGGCAGGGTGTAATTCCCAACCGGCAGTGATAAAGCCTGCGACCTGCTAACATTTGTTAGTGGCTGATCTAGTGAGAATCTAGAGCCGACAGTTAAAGTCTGGATGGGAGAAAGAATGACGATTATCGACACTAACATATATTTGTATAAGTATGTGTTTAATGAAGTATGTTTATGTTAAGTATAAATATGCTTTTATAAAGATATATAAATTGCCTTATGCCTTGAAACAATAATTTTCAATGGTATAAGGTTTTTTAATTTTAGAGGTGATATATTGAGTAATTTTATGAATTATGCCATCCAACTTGCACAAATGGTTGATGGTCAAACTGGTGTAAATCCACCTGTAGGTTCTGTAGTAGTCAAAAATGGCAGAATTGTAGGTATTGGTGCACATTTGCGTAAAGGCGATAAACACGCTGAAGTTCAAGCCTTAGACATGGCGAAATCAGAAGCAAAAGGTGCAACAATATATGTATCATTAGAACCATGTACACATCATGGCTCTACTCCTCCTTGTGTAAATAAAATTATAGAAGCAGGAATTCAAAAAGTGATTTATGCTGTTAAAGATACAACATTAATATCACAAGGTGATGACATATTACAAAATGCAGGTATTGAAGTTGAATTTCAATATAACGCTGTAGCCGCACAACTATATCAAGATTTCTTTACTGCTAAACGTAATGAGATACCAGAATTAACAGTTAAAGTCTCAGCAAGCTTAGATGGGAAACAGGCTACAGATAATGGTGAAAGTAAATGGATTACTAACAAAGATGTTAAAAAGGATGTCTATCAATTACGTCATAACCACGATGCAGTATTAACAGGAAGAAAAACGATTGAAGCAGACGATCCTTTATATACTACTCGGATTGAAGATGGTAAACATCCTGTTCGTGTCATTTTAAGTAAAAGTGGTAAGTTGGATTTTCAACAACAACTTTTCAATGATGACTCATCTCCAATTTGGATTTACACAGAGAATAAAACGTTAACAACAGAAAAAAATAATATAACTATAATATATATGAATCAATGTGATATTGAGTCAATTTTGAAAGACTTATATCAAAAAGGTATCGGGAAATTGTTAGTCGAAGCAGGTCCCGAAATTACTTCAGAATTTCTCCAATCTGATCATCTAGATCACCTAGTACTTTATTTTGCCCCGAAAATAATAGGTGGTTCTGGTAAATATCAATTTTTCAAAACTGATAAAACGATAGCACTACCAGACACTACACAATTTGAAATTGTTAATTCCACGTTAATTAATCAAAATATTAAATTAATCTTGCGAAAGAAGTGATTGCAGGTGTTTACAGGCATCATTGAAGAAGTTGGTACTGTTCAACAAGTTCTTACTCAGCAATCAGTTAGAACTTTAGTTATTGCTGCAGATAAAATATTAGAAGATATGCATGTTGGCGATTCAATTAGTGTAAACGGTGCATGTTTGACTGTTATAGATTTTGATGAACAATCGTTTTCTGTACAAGTGATTAAAGGTACAGAAAATAAAACCTATCTTGCTGACGTACAGCGTCATACCGAAGTAAACTTAGAACGTGCTATGAGTGGAAATGGACGTTTTGGTGGCCATTTTGTTTTAGGTCATGTTGATGACTTAGGCACAATAATAAAAATTAATGAATCTGCTAATTCTATGATTATTAAAATTCAAGCATCCAAGTCATTACTTAATCAAATGGTTAAGCAAGGATCTATAACTGTCGATGGAACAAGTTTAACTATTTTTGATCTCCATTCAGATGCTTTTGATATTCATTTGATTCCTGAAACAAGACGATCTACTATTTTATCGAATAAAAAGGTAGGAGATAAAGTTCATCTAGAATCAGATGTGCTCTTTAAATATGTAGAAAATATATTTAAGCAAAATAAATCTAATTTGACTGAAGAAAAACTAAAAGCATTTGGTTTTTAGGGGGAGGAAATAATATATGGAATTCGACAAAATTGAACATGCATTAGATGCTTTAAAAAAAGGAGACAGTATAATTGTAGTCGATGACGAAGATAGGGAAAATGAAGGAGACCTTATTGCAATTACTGAATGGATGAAAGATGAAACTATTAATTTTATGGCTAAAGAAGCAAGAGGTTTAATTTGTTCACCAATTGGTTCAAGTATCAGTGATAAGTTATCTTTAAATCCAATGGAAACAAACAATTCAGATGTATTCGGGACTAATTTTACTGTAAGTGTTGATCATATTGATACAACAACAGGTATTAGTGCTCATGAAAGAACATTAACTGCGAGAGCTTTAATTAATGATGAATCTAAAGCTGAAGACTTTAACCGACCTGGCCATTTGTTCCCATTAATTGCTAAAGACAATGGCGTACTTGAAAGAAATGGCCATACAGAAGCGGCAGTAGATCTAGCAAAAATGACAGGTGCTAAACCTGCTGGTGTTATTTGTGAAATTATGAATGAAGATGGAACAATGGCAAAAGGCGAAGATCTTCAAGCTTTTAAAGAAAAACATGGTTTGGTAATGATAACTATAGAAAGTTTAATAGAGTATCGACGTATTAATGAATCACATGTGAATTTAAATGCAAAAGTTAAAATGCCGACAGACTTTGGTACTTTTGATATGTATGGTTTTACGACTGACTTTAGTGATGAAGAAATTGTTGTAGTGACTAAAGGAGAAGTTCGTCCTCATGAAAATGTTCGTATCCATTCAGCGTGTCTTACTGGAGATATTTTCCATAGTCAAAGATGTGACTGTGGTGCACAGCTTGAAGCTTCAATGGAATATATTGAACAACATGGTGGAATGATTATTTATTTACCTCAAGAAGGTCGAGGTATAGGCCTAATGAACAAATTACGAGCATATGAATTAATAGAAAAAGGCTATGATACTGTAACGGCTAACTTAGCTTTAGGATTTGATGATGATTTACGAGATTATAATATTGCTGCACAAATTCTTAAATACTTTAACGTTGAAAAAGTAAATTTGTTAAGTAATAATCCTAAGAAATTTGAAGGCTTAACAGAATACGGTATTAATATTCAAAAACGTATAGAACTTATAGTACCAGAAACTAAATATAATCATGATTATATGACAACTAAAAAAGAAAAAATGGGACATTTAATTTAGGAGGATATTAAAATGAATTTTGAAGGTAAATTAATAGGTAAAGATTTAAAAGTAGCTATCGTAGTTAGTAGATTTAATGATTTTATCACTGGTAGATTATTAGAAGGTGCAAAAGATACATTTATTAGACATGATGTTGATGAAAGTAATATTGATGTTGCCTATGTACCAGGTGCATTTGAAATCCCTATGGTGGCAAGAAAACTAGCTCAAAAAGGTGATTATGATGCGGTTGTTACATTAGGATGTGTAATTAGAGGTGCAACATCACACTATGACTATGTTTGTAATGAAGTAGCGAAAGGCGTTTCCAAAGCAAATGAAGCAACAGATGTACCAGTCATTTTTGGTATATTAACAACTGAAAGTATTGAACAAGCTGTTGAACGTGCTGGAACTAAAGCAGGTAATAAAGGTGCAGAAGCAGCAGTAAGCGCAATCGAAATGGCTAATTTAATAAAACAATTTTAATTATAAAAACTCGGTTGTTTTCAACCGAGTTTTTGTTTTCTTATTTACGAATATACTTTGAAATTAAGCCTAAAATAGAAGCAGATCCTAGTACAATTGCTGAAAATAATCCTGCTTTTTTAAGCGTTTCTGGCGTTGCGAATTCTTTTACAGCTAATGATAAGTTTTGAGGTCTTTCAGCTAATCTTCTCATAAAGTAAGCAAACCAATCATCACCATAAGGAACATAAACAGTGAAATGATAACCTTCATTTGCAATTGATTGGGCTAGGTCAGAACGGAAACCGTATAACATTTGGAATTCCATTTGATCTTTTTCAATATGATTTTCTTTCATAAATTGTTTTACATGGCTAATGATTTCATGATCATGAGTAGCAACTGATGTAAAATTTTTTGCGTTTAAAAGACGTTTTTCGATAATTTTAATATAATTAGCATCGATGTCTTCTTTAGTTTGGTACGCTATTGTTTCATCTTCTTTATATGCACCTTTAACTAATCTTAATCGTAAATTAGGGTATTTATCTATCAGTTTTTCGGCATCGTATAAATAACCTTGAATAACTGTTCCTACATTTTTAAACTCACCTTTTAATTTATCTAATACTTCTACAATTTGTTGAAGACTATCATATTTTTCAGTATCAATATTAATATGCATATTGTCATATTCGTTAGCTTTTAGTAAAATTTCTCTTAAATTTTGGTATGCAAGATCTAAATCGAAATTACTTCCTAGCAAACTTAATTTAACAGACATATGTGCATCAACATTATATTGATTGATAGCTTCCATTATTTCAAGGATTTCTTCTTTAGCTTTTTGACTTTCTTTCTGAGTCGTAACAAATTCCCCTAAATTATCCACAGTAACTGAAATTTTATTTTCATTTAAATATTCAATTGTTTCTATCAATTGTGGAATTGTGTTCCCAGCAACAACTTTATTAGCACCCATTCTAGGACCGACTTGCTTAGCTGCGTCATTTAAATATTTGTTATTAGACAAAGCTATAAATATATTTTTAAAAACTCCCATCGTACATACCTCCATAACCCAATAACAATCATTGTTTAAAAATAGTGTATCATGAAACATTTATTCAAGAAAGCGTTTACATAAAGAAATTAATAAAATTTATTGCAAAATTACATCAAAAGTAAATGGTTTGATACCAAATAAATAAGTTGATTATTTAAAATGGCATTCAATTGTTATGTTTTGCTATAATTATGATACTAAAGACTATTGATAAAGGAGCAATTATAGAATGTGGAAGTGGGAAACTGAAAATGACGCGAAAGGCGTTGTTGTCATTGCTCATAATATATTAGAACATACAGGTCGATATGCTTATGTCATTACGATGTTAAGAAGAAATGGTTATCATGTTATTATGGGTGATTTACCTGGACAAGGACAGACATCTCGAGCAAATAAAGGTCAAATTGAAGATTTTAATGAATATCATGAAAATGTTCTAGAGTGGATTAAGATAGCCAATGAATATAAAATTCCAACATTTGTCCTTGGAGTTGGTTTAGGTGGGTTAATCTTATTAAATTTACTTGAACGTGTTGAATTACCTATTGAAGGACTAATGTTAATTTCACCACTATTAGAATTTAATCAATCAGGCAAAGGTAGAAAGAATAAATTGCTTTCTAATGTTGGTAAAGCATCTAAAGATACTCGTTTTAAAATTGGTATCACAGCACAAGATTTAACTCGTAATGATGAGGTCATTGAAGAAACTGAAAATGATGCTTTAATGTTAAAAAAAGTGACATATCATTGGTATAACTTAGTCAGTGAAACAATGAAAGAAACAATGGAACACATTAAAGATATTAAATCACTACCGACATTAATTATGTTTGGTACAGAAGATATTATTTCTGATATTTCTGCCACAAAAGAACTAAAAGATAAGCTTGCTACTAATGAATTATATTATAAAGTATGGAATGGTCTGTATCATGAAATACATAATGAACCAGAACGTGATCAAGTCATGCGTTATGTACTTACATTTTTAAATAATAGTGTTAACACAATGGGCTTCATCGTTGAGGAAGAAGAGATAGAAGATATATAAACACCTACTTAAATAGTAGGATATTAATTCACTTTTTTATAAGGTTGATAGGCAAAAATACGTAAAATGTTTTTTAATTTGTAGTTGCAATTTTATTGTAGTATTGATATATTTTGTTTGGATAAAAAATATAATTTTAATATGTAAAGAGGCTATGTGTATTAAAGTGTTTCTAATTTTACAAAATTATATTTTTATTTATAACATATGCATATGTCTCAGTTAATCATTTCATTTATTAAGCATTCAGTTAAATTTGTACAAGTTATAAAGCATATTTTTTGATTAACCGATAGCGTCATTTCGGGGATCGGTTACTTTAGGAAATATTAATTTATACTTGTAATTTGGGAGAGTTTACTATGAATCAAAGGGAAAATGAAAGAGTTTACGGTATTTTGCAATTAGACAAACTATTATCAGATGTTAGCTCTATTTTTGAAACAATTCAACGAGAATATGACATGTCAAAAGAAGAAATTTTAATTTTATTAAACCTATGGGAAAAAGGTTCAATGACGTTAAAAGAAATGTATGAGTTTGTTGAAATTAAGCCTTATAAACGAACAAGAACTTATAACAATTTAGTGAATTCAGAATGGATTTATAAAGAACGTCCACAAGATGATGAACGTACAGTAATTATTCATTTCAACGAGAAACTTGCTAAACAAAAAGATGGATTGCTAGATTTTATTGCTAAGACGATTACAGGCAAATCAGAACATATGCAGACAAGTTTAAATTCAATTTTATCAGTTTAACATCTGAATAGTAAAAAAGGGTCCGAAGTTACTTCGGACCCTTTTACTATATTAAACGTTAGCACGTTTTTCTAATGCACATATAAAAGGCGCATTGTTTCTTTGATTAATGAACTGATATTGTAAAACGTGTGCTTGATTTTGATCTATTTGTACTAAATAATCCATTAAGGCATCACGTTCAATCTTACCTTCATCATGTCCATGATATATCACTAAAATAATAATACCTTCGTCACTTAAAATATCAAATATATTATTAATAGCACTAATAGTTGTATTAGGTGTAGTGACTATCGATTTGTCACCTTTAGGTAAATAGCCAAGATTAAATATAGCTGCATCAATTTTACCAATATGTTCAGCCTTAATATATTGTTTTACATTGTTATGACTATCTTTAATTAATTTTACATTAGAAAATGTAGCTACTTTCTGCTCTGTATTTGTGATTGCTAATTGTTGAATATCAAAACCATAAACAAAGCCGTTAGGTACATTTTGTGCAAGAAATAAGGTATCATTACCGTTGCCACAAGTAGCATCTATAACAACACTTGATTCAGTGATATGGCTTTGAATTAAACTTTTAGAAAAAGGTAATATACGTTCTAATTTCATGAATTCACCTTTTGCACAAATTTTTTACCTTGATAAGAATCACGACGTGCTAGTTCATTATCAATTTCATTTAAAACTTCCCATTTATTAACACTCCACATTGGACCTACCATTAAATCAATAGGGCCATCACCGGTAATTCGATGAATAATCATTTCTGGAGGTAAAATTTCAAGTTGATCACATACGAGATTAGTATAATCATCTTGTGACATAAACTCTAACATACCTTTTTCATATTGTTTCACCATTGGAGTACCTTTTAATAGGTGGAGTAAATGAATTTTGATACCTTGAACATCCATTTGTGCAACTTCTCGAGCAGTTTCCATCATCATTTCATAATCTTCCCCTGGTAAACCATTAATGATATGCGTACAAACATTGATATTGTGTTTACGTAGCTTAGCTACACCTTCATAATACGTTTGCATATCATGTGCACGATTTATTAAATCAGAAGTGGATTGATGAACAGTTTGTAATCCAAGCTCTACCCATAAATAAGTTCTCTCGTTTAATTCAGCTAAATATTCTACAACATCATCTGGTAAACAATCTGGACGTGTTGCAATTGATAAACCAACAACACCTTCTTCTTTTAATACTGGCTCATACTTTTCTTTTAATACTTCTACAGGTGCATGTGTATTTGTAAATGCTTGGAAATAGGCGATATATTGACCTTCGCTCCATTTTTCATGCATACGTTCTTTAATTTGTTGGAATTGAACTTCAATTGGGTCAGCACGATTTCCTGCAAAGTCGCCACTACCTGCAGCAGAACAGAATGTGCAACCACCATGTGCTACAGTGCCATCTCTATTGGGACAGTCAAATCCACCGTCTAAAGCTACTTTGAAAATTTTGCGACCAAATTTATTTTTCAAATGATAGTTCCAAGTATGATATCTTTTATCTTCAAAAGCATACGGGAAGTAATTACCCATAAGACATTTTCCTTTCTATTTTGTATCTAAGTAAAGATTTTAACATACTTTAATGTTATAGTGTCTATTATAGATTGAGAAAAATATAAAGAGGGGACTCAATAAATGAATATACCAAAATCAGTATGGTGGCTTGTAATTGGGATGGCTCTAAATATTACGGGCGCCAGCTTTTTGTGGCCATTAAATACGATTTACATGAAAGAAGAACTTAATAAAAGTTTAACAATTGCTGGTGTAGTTTTATTAATTAATTCTTTAGGTATGGTTGTAGGCAACCTACTTGGCGGTGTATTATTTGATAAACTTGGTGGTTATAAAACAATACTTATTGGTACATTTACATGTTTATTTAGTACGACGTTATTAAATTTATTCCATGGATGGCCTTGGTACGCTGTATGGCTTGTGTTGCTTGGGTTCGGTGGCGGTATGATTATACCCGCTATATATGCCATGGCCGGCGCTGTTTGGCCTAATGGTGGTAGACAAACCTTTAACGCAATATATTTAGCTCAAAATATCGGCGTAGCATTAGGTGCAGCGTTAGGTGGATTTGTTGCTGAATTTAGTTTTAATTATATTTTTTTGTGGCAAATTTAATTATGTATGTTCTATTTGCATTAGTTGCAATCACACAATTTAATTTAGAAATAAATGCTAAACTTAAGCGACAAGATAATATTGATTTGAAAAATCAAGAGAACGTTAGCCGATTTGTTTCATTAATTTTAGTTTGTGTTGTCTTTGCTATTTGTTGGATTGGTTATATTCAATGGGAAACAACTATAGCGTCATTCACACAATCTATCCATATTTCTATGTCGCAATATAGTGTGTTATGGACAATAAACGGTATTATGATTTTAGTTGCACAACCATTAATTAGACCAGTAATCGTTCTTTTAAAAGGTAATTTAAAAAAGCAAATGTTTGTTGGTATTATTATTTTTATGTGTTCATTTTTAGTTACTAGTTTTGCGCATCAATTTTCTATATTTGTTATAGGTATGGTTATTTTAACGTTTGGTGAAATGTTTGTATGGCCGGCTGTTCCAACGATAGCTAATCAATTAGCTCCAGAAGGCAAAGTGGGACAATATCAAGGTATAGTCAATTCAGCTTCTACAGTTGGTAAAGCACTTGGACCATTATTTGGTGGGGTGTTAGTAGATATGTTTAATATGAGAATAATGTTTTTAACAATCATTTTATTACTTGGTATTTCAATTATTATTTTAAGTTTATTTACTAAAAGTAAAGCAGCTAAAAAATATCTGGATTATTAATATATCTACATTAATTAAAAATTAGTAGTAACCTCTTGCAATCGAACGCATAATCACATACTATTAATTTGTAATAACATGTTATTAGACGCTTTTCTACAGAGAGCTAGTGTGGTGAGAACTAGTGTTAAGGACTAAAATAACATTATAAAATATAACGAATTTAATTATGACATCTCTTACTATTGAATGAAGTGCGCTGAAAATGCGAAAAAGGGTGGTAACGCGGCTAAGGTCGTCCCTTTATCATTAGTGAGAGGTGTCTTTTTATTGAATAGGAGGAAACGTATTGAATTACAATCACAACGAAATTGAGAAGAAATGGCAACAATATTGGGAAGAGAATAAAACGTTTAAAACACAGGATAATTTAGGTCAAAAGAAATTTTATGCATTAGATATGTTTCCTTATCCATCAGGTGCAGGTCTACATGTAGGTCATCCTGAAGGTTATACTGCAACTGATATTATTTCACGCTATAAACGAATGCAAGGATATAATGTGCTTCATCCGATGGGATGGGATGCATTCGGATTACCTGCTGAACAATATGCATTAGACACAGGTAATGATCCTCGCGAATTCACTCAACAAAACATTCAAACATTTAAACGTCAAATACAAGAATTAGGCTTTAGTTATGATTGGGATAGAGAAGTTAATACAACTGACCCAGAATATTATAAATGGACACAATGGATATTTATACAATTGTATAACAAAGGTTTAGCTTACGTTGATGAAGTAGCTGTAAACTGGTGCCCAGCTTTAGGTACTGTTTTATCAAATGAAGAAGTTGTGGATGGTGTATCTGAACGAGGAGGTCATCCAGTTTATAGAAAGCCTATGAAACAATGGGTGCTAAAAATTACAGAATATGCGGATCGTTTATTAGAAGATTTAGAGGATTTAGATTGGCCTGAATCAATTAAAGATATGCAACGTAACTGGATTGGACGTTCAGAAGGCGCTAAAGTTTCATTTGATGTTAAAGGTATTAATGAAAAAATTGAAGTTTTTACAACTAGACCAGATACAATTTACGGAACTTCATTTTTAGTATTAAGTCCAGAGCATGAACTAGTTAATAAAATTACTAGTGATGATAAAGAAGAAGAAATCAAAGCTTATCAAAAAGAAGCTTCAAAAAAATCTGATTTAGAACGTACAGATTTAGCTAAAGGAAAGACAGGTGTGTTTACAGGCGCTTATGCAATCAATCCTATTTCTGGTGATCAACTACCAATTTGGATTGCAGATTATGTTCTATCTACGTATGGCACAGGTGCAGTTATGGCAGTACCAGGTCATGACGAACGTGATCATGAATTTGCTGAGAAATTCGAATTACCTATCATTGAAGTGATTGAAGGTGGAGATGTTCAAACTGAAGCATACACTGGCAATGGTCCACATGTTAACTCCGGTGAACTTAATGGATTATATAATGAAGAAGCAATTTCTAAGGCTATTGAATTATTAGAAAATCATCATGCAGGAGAAAAGAAAGTTAATTATAAATTACGTGATTGGTTATTTAGTAGACAACGTTATTGGGGTGAACCAATACCAATTATCCATTGGGAAGACGGTTCTATGTCTACAGTACCTGAAGAAGAACTGCCATTATTACTTCCAGAAACTGACGAAATCAAACCATCAGGTACTGGTGAATCTCCATTAGCTAATATAGATGAGTTTGTAAATGTTGTTGATGAACAGACTGGAATGAAAGGTCGTCGTGAAACGAATACTATGCCTCAGTGGGCAGGTAGTTGTTGGTACTATTTACGATATATAGACCCTAAAAATGAGAAAATGATTGCTGATCCTGAAAAATTAAAACATTGGTTACCAGTAGATTTATATATTGGTGGCGTAGAACATGCAGTATTGCATTTATTATATGCAAGATTCTGGCATAAAGTACTTTACGATTTAGGTGTTGTACCTACAAAAGAACCATTCCAAAAATTATATAACCAAGGAATGATTTTAGGTGAAGGTAATGAAAAAATGAGTAAATCTAAAGGAAATGTTATTAACCCTGATGATATAGTGAATTCTCATGGTGCTGATACATTACGTTTATATGAAATGTTTATGGGACCATTAGATGCAGCTATAGCATGGAGTGATAAGGGACTAGATGGTTCACGTCGCTTCCTAGATAGAGTATGGCGTTTAATTGTTAAAGAAGACGGTACTTTATCTGACAAAATTGTTGACACTAATAATAAATCTTTAGATAAATCATATAACCAAACTGTTAAAAAAGTAACAGAAGATTTTGATAGCCTAGGTTTCAACACTGCTATTAGTCAATTAATGGTATTTATCAATGATTGTTACAAAGCAGAAGAAATTTACAAACCTTATATTGAAGGATTTGTAACTATGTTAGCACCAATAGCCCCTCATATTGGAGAAGAGCTATGGTCAAGATTAGGTCATACTGATACTATTACTTATCAACCTTGGCCAACTTATAATGAATCGCTACTAGTCGATGATGAAGTAGAAATCGTGGTCCAAGTTAATGGAAAATTAAGAGCAAAAATTGAAATTCCTAAAGACTTATCTAAAGAAGAAATGCAAGATTTAGCATTAGCAAATGATAATGTTAAAATGAGTATTGAAGGTAAAGAAATTAAAAAAATAATTGCTGTACCACAAAAATTAGTCAACATTGTTGCTAAATAGAATATTTTAAAAGGAGTTTTAATAATGGAATCAATTACAATTGATGAGTTGAAAGAAAAAATATTGGATTCAAATCCAATTAATATTGTAGATGTACGTAATGATAATGAAACTGCAATGGGGATTATTCCTGGTGCAAAGACTATTCCTATGAATGAAATTCCTGATAACTTAAAAGAATTCGATTCAAATCAAACTTATTATATAATTTGTGCAGCTGGCGCACGCAGTGCTAGAGTTGTTGAATATTTAGAAAATAATGATATTCATGCTGTTAATGTAGAAGGTGGCATGAATGAATGGGGAACAGAAGGATTAGAAATTAAAAACATTTAATATTGGAAAGTGATTTTTAAGAGTTAGATTTTGAATGCCTTTTATATTAAGGTATTCAAATCTAACTCTTTTTTTATGAAATCTTATTTGATAACGTTGAAATATTTACATGACAAATATGTTAAAAATAAATTAAAACGTGTACTATAATATTTAATTTATGTATACTAGAATTTGAATAAAATTGATGATAAAATCAAAGTGAATATCAATTCATTATATTGGTTAAAATAGCAAATTGATTCATTTAATACATATGCATCATAAACGCTCATTAATTATAAACAACAAAGACGATACAACTAGGAGGAACAATTAATGAATTTATTTAGGAAACAGAAATTCAGTATTAGAAAGTTTAACATAGGTATTTTTTCAACAATTATTGGTACTACACTTTTTTTAAGTCAAACTCATCAAGCATTAGCAGAAGAAAATGAATTAAATACCAATAGTGATACGCCTAATACTGCACTTACAGGTGAAACAAATACTAATGAATTAACAACTGCTAATCAAAATAATGTGACAAATAATAATGTCGCTAATACATCAGATGGTACGATAGACAATCAAGTTAATGATAATCAACGCAATGCAAATGACTTGCTAGGAAATGAATCTATCTCTGAAACAAATCCTGATTTAAGTAAAGAACAGTCGACTGAATCATCAACAAATAATAATTTTGACCCTAGCACAAACAATTCAACAAAACTTCAACTCGATAACATAAATAATGATATTGTATTACCTGAAAATTTAGTGAATGGAGAAACTCAACAAAATCAACCTAAATTAGTAACAGAATCAAGGCCTAAAGCAGATAGACCTAAGAAAAGAAGTCGACGTGCAGTTGTTGATAATAATGCAGGTGGTACAGTTAATTCAACCACTGTGATTGATCCAAAAATAAATAATACTGGTCCTAACGCAATCAACGAGGTATTAACTTTTGATGATATTGGGGTCACTCC
Source organism: Staphylococcus pasteuri (assembly GCF_030547725.1). Classification (NCBI taxonomy): domain Bacteria; kingdom Bacillati; phylum Bacillota; class Bacilli; order Caryophanales; family Staphylococcaceae; genus Staphylococcus; species Staphylococcus pasteuri. Next base: position 62,891 of record NZ_JAUOQO010000009.1, read on the forward strand.
AAGTAAAAGTAGAAATAACCCTACAGTTACTATTGTTGAACAATTACCCGGATTTAATCTTATAAACGGAGGTAAAGTTGGTGTTATAAGTCATACTTTGGTTAGGTCTGATATGTTTAATTCAAGTGACGAAAAAAATTACCAAGCTCAAAACAATGTCATTGTTTTAGGTAGAGCCAATGGTGCTGATCCTAATGATCATGGAGATTTTAATGGAATTGAGAAGACTTTAACAGTCAATCCAAATTCTGAATTAGTCTTTGATTTTTCTACAATGTTAACTAAAAATAGGCAAGGTGCTGTAAATATTGTTATTAGAAATGCTGATGACGATAATATAATTGGAGAAAAAACAGTATCAACAAGAGCTCAATCGAGATTATTTAAAGTACCTGATAATGTTACACATTTAAAAATTCAATTTATACCTAATAACGATGCTATCACTGATATTGCAGGTGTTTATCAACTCAAAGATGGCTATAAATATTATGATTTTATAGATAATGTAGGTCTATTTTCTGGTTCGCATATATATATTGAAAATAGAAATATAGAAACAAAGGCAGTAAATAATAGAGAATTCAATGTTTCAACTTCATTGAAAAACGATGGTGATTTTGCAGCCTCAATGAATACGAACGAATTTGTTTATACTATTCATTTACCAGAAGGTATAGAATATGTCGACCAATCACTTACTACAGAATTGCCATTTGGTAATGGTTCAGGAAATATGTTAAATCCGATGATTACTACATATGACCCAACAACTCGTACAATCACTATAAAAAGTAATGGAGATGAAACAAATTCAAATAACGCATCATTAATGCCTAATAAAAATTTGAACATTAACTATAAATTACGTGTTAATAATGTTCCAACACCAAGACAAGTTACTTTCCAAGATAATTTAGTATATAAAACTTTTGCTGAAGAATATTTCGATACGCCTCCAACACCGAGTGATGTCAATTTAGAACCTTATAATATAGATATTGTTATGAATAAAGATGAATTACAACGAGCTGTAGATACTAAAGTCATAGCTTCGAATTATACCATTGCTTCTGTAGATGAATATAATACGTTAAAAGCAAGAGCTCAAACCATCTTAGATGAATCTAGAAATAATGTTCCAATCAATCAGAGAATCTCTCAAGCAGACATTGATCAATTAACTTATCAATTGCAACATACTTTAATTAGTAGAGTAGAAGCGGCTCGAGCAGTTAATAACAAAGCCGATGATATGACAGATACTGTTAATCAGGATAATGAACTAACAGATGAAGAAAAAGAAGCGGCAATTAATAAAATTGAACAAGATAGAGATAATGCTATCAATAATATTGATGATGAAACAACTGATGATGGTGTGACAAATGAAAAAAATGCAGGTTTAAATATATTAAATGGAGATACAGGAACACCTATAGCAAAACCTAATGCAAGACAGGCTGTAAACGATAAAGCTACTGAACAAAGAGCATTGATTAATCAAGATACAGTTGCTACAACTGAAGAAAAAGAAGCGGCCTTAGAAGAATTAGATAATGATGTAGCTACTGCTTTAGCTAATATTGATAATGCTCAAAACAACGCACAGGTAGAAGCAGCTAAAAATAATGCAATTAATAAGATTAATACAGATAGACCAGCTGATATTTATAAAGCCAACGCAAAAGCTGAAATTAACCAAGCAACAATAGCGAAACGTCAAGAAATTAATCAAAATAATGAAGCTACTTTAGAAGAAAAAGAGGCTGCACTTAATGAACTTAATCAAACAACTAATCAAGCTATAGGTGAAATTGATAATAGTGTATCAAATAGCGACGTAGATCAAGCTAAAGATAATGGTGTAAATGCAATTAATATCATTAATCCAGTTACCATAGTTAAACAAAATGCTCGTGATGCAGTTGCTAATGTAGCACAACAAAAGAAGGATGAAATTAACGCCAATACAGATGCAACGTTAGAAGAAATACAAGCTGCAATTCAAGCAGTTGACCAAGCTTTAACAGAAGCTAATACAAATATTACGAATGCAAATACAAATGATGAAGTTGACCAAGCTAAAAATAATTCTATAAATACAATTCAAAGCATTCAACCAGAAACACAAGTAAAAACAAATGCTAAAAATTTATTGAATTTAAAAGCACAAGAACAACTTAATATAATTGCAAATAATAACGATGCAACTATAGAAGAACAACAAGTAGCACAATAAATACTTGATACAGAACTTAATCAAGGTATTCAAAATATAGAAAACGCGGATACTAATCAAGAAGTTGAAAATGCAAAAGATACGTCTATACAAAATATTCAAAGTATTCAACCAGCCACAAAGGTAAAATCAAATGCTAGAACGGCAGTTAATGAAAAAGCAACAGAAGTAATTAATAATATTAACGCCACACCAGGTGCTACTAAGGAAGAAAGAGATGAAGCTATTGCACAAGTAAACACACTATTAAATAGAGTAATAAATGATATTAATACATCAAGTACTACACCTATGGTTGAAGCTTTAAGAGATGTAGCAATTAATGATTTAGGAAATATTCAACCACATGTTACTAAAAAGCAAGAAGCAATAGCGATATTAAACCAATTAGCTACTGATAAAAAACAAGACATAAATCAAAATATTAATGCAACTACTGAAGAAAAAGAAGCCGCAATTAATGAAGTAGATACACAACTAGCAGATGCACTTAATCATATTGATCAAGCAGACACTAACGCTCAAGTAGATGAAGCACAACAAAATGGAACGGCAGCGATTAACAATATACAAGAACAAATCGTTAAAAAACCTGATGCTCGTAATGAAATTAATCAACATTATAATGATAAATTATCTCAAATTAATCAAACACCCGATGCAACGACTGACGAGAAAGCAGCTGCAATTCAATTACTAGACGAGCAAAAGAAACAGGCTCTAGAAGCTATAAATCAAGCACAAACTAACAACGATGTAGATCAAGCCAAAGAACAAGCTATTCAAAACATAGATGCTGTTCAAGTTGATGTAGTGGTGAAACCAGATGCGAGACATTCGTTAGAGTCTGCAAAAAATGCACAACAACAAGTGATTAATGCAACACCTGATGCAACTGTTGAAGAAATTAATACAGCATTACAAAAATTAAATCAAATATTCAATCAAGCAAATAATGCTATTAATCAGGCGCAAACAAATCAACAAGTAACAGATGCTACTCAGCAATCAATTGAAATGATTCATAATACATTACCTGAGACAACAGTGAAAACTAATGCAAGAAATAATATAGAAAATCAATCTAATAAACAAACTCAGCTCATTCAAAATAGTGATGAATCCACGGTTGAAGAGAAAAATGAGGCACAAGAATTGGTGAATCAAGCCAAAGAACAATCAATTAAAAATATAGATCAAGCTCATACAAATCAAGAGGTGGAAACGGCATATAATAATGGCATACAAAGTATACAACAAATATCGCCATCTACTGCTATTAAGACTAATGCAAGACAAACTATATCTAAAGCCATTCAAGATAAAGAGAAACCAGTACTTGAAAATCAAGAAGCTACACAAGAAGAAAAAAATCAATTTATGACTAAAATGAATACGTTATTAAATGATTTGAATCAACAAATTACAAAAGACACTACAAATCAAGAAGTAGCAAATACTAAAGATAATGGATTAGTAAGTATTGAGCAGTCTGTTTTTCAACCAACTGTAAAACAAGATGCAAGAATTAAAATACAAGAATTTGCTGAAAAGCAAACGGAATTAATTAATCATAGTGAAGATGCTACAAATGAAGAAAAAAATAATGCTTTAGAAAAACTTAAAGCTACTGTTGAAAATATTATTAACCAAATCAATACTGCGACAATGAATAGTCAAGTTAATCTGGCACAAAATAATGGAGAATCTGCAATTTCTATTATTTTGCCTAAAATTGTAGTTAAAGAAGAAGCAAGAACTCAAATTAACCAAGCCATCAATAATCAAGATGAAGTTATTAGTAAAGTTCAAGATGCAACGCAAGAAGAAAAAGATGAAGCTAATGATGAAGTTAATCGTTTGGCAAATCAGGCAATCAATGACATCAACAATCTAAGAAATAATAATCAAGTAGAAGTAGCAAAAGATGAAGCTATCAATAAGATCCAACAAATATTGCCATCTACTGCAGTTAAAACTAATGCAAGACAATTATTAAATGAAACTAGTCAAAATAAGATTAAAAATATAAAAGAGACGTTAAACGCCACTACCAATGAAATTGAAGCAGCAATTTCAGAAATCGAGAAAATTTTAGAACAAGCATTAAGTCAAATTAACCAAGATATAACGACACAACAAGTAAATAAAACAAAAGAACAAGGGGTTCAAGCTATTAATGATGTTCAAGTTAAAGTGGTTAAAAAACCAGAAGCAAATGAACTTCTTTCACAAGTTGCGAATAATCAAGAACAATTAATTAACCAAATAAATGAAGCGACAAAAGAAGAGAAAGAATTGGCTATTACTAAAGTGCTAAAAGAATTAGAAAAGGCTAAAGAACTTATTAATAATGCATTGTCAAACAGTGAAGTGGATCAAGTTTATATAGATGCAGCTAAGGTCATTGAATCAATTAAACCTAATATAGAAGTTAAACCTCAAGCAAATAAAGATATCAATCAAGTAGCTGATGAAGTTAAAAATCAAATTAAACTTTTAAAAAATGTTGATTCCAATGCTGTAAATAATGCTATGAGAAAAATCGCGTCAATATTAGAAGAAGCAGATATAAGAATCAAACAAGCAAAAACAAATGATGAAGTTAGCCAAATTGTTATTGAAACGATAGAAAAATTAAAAGGAATTAAAATATCGCCACTTAAATCTAATATCAAAATAGATACGGTTAGATCAATGACTAATTGTAAGAATTATATAGAAAAACAGATTTCATCATCTGGTTCTAAATTAAATAGTGAATTACCAGATACTGGCTTAAGTCAAAATCATTTACCTTTAGCTGGATTCACATTTACTTTTGGAATTTGGTTATATTTAAGAAGTTTAAAACTAAGAGATTATAAAAAATAAAAAGTTTGATACTTCATCAATTAATTTTGATAAAGATAGAAAAAACATACCTAATTCTTCATGCTATAAATATTTAATTCTTATTAAATAAGTATATTTTTATACTAGATTTATAATTAGGTTGATGATAAAATAATTATTAAATTTAATAGGTTGTGCATATTACAAAGGTGTGCAACCTATTTGAAATCTAAATATAATTCTAATGTTTTACATCATGAAATTACACCTAGGAGGACAATCATTATGAATTTATTTAAACAACAAAAATTTAGTATTCGAAAATTTAATGTTGGTATTTTCTCTGCATTAATTGCTACAGTAGCATTTTTAGGCGTAAATACTAATAGTGCTGAAGCATCAGAAGTAGAGAATGGGGTTGCTAATAACCAAGTCGATAACGCTGTCGTTAATCAAGAGCAAACTAATAATGTAGACAGCCAATTCAGTGACACAAATCAAGTAGTTGACCCTAACGTTAATCAAGCTACTACTGAGAATAATAACCAAGACGCAACAACTGAAAATATTAATAATCCTGTTGTGAATAGTGGGGAAGGCGTTAGTAATCAAGATAATACTATTACAAATGATGAAGTTAATACCCCAGCCGTAGAAGTTGTACAACCTGCTGTTTCGTTAGATGACTTACAAACACCAAAATTACCAACTGAATTAAATAATGATAATCAAAATAGTAAAGTACCAACGGAAGGTTTAAACAAACCTGTCGCAACAGTAGAAACAAATCAGTCTCCTAAGAAAAGAAGTAAACGTGACGTGGGAGATAGTACAAACGATAATAATGTAGTAGCTAATAACCAAGTGGATAATGCTCAAAATCAAACATTAAATAATGCTAAACAAGTCGCTACTAATGAAATTAATCAAAAAGCTACTGAGAAAAACCAATCAATTAATACTACTGCAGAAGCCACACAAGAGGAAAAGCAAGTTGCATTAACAGACGTTGAGCACCAACAATTTAATGCTAATAATAATATTCAACAAGCTGCATCTGAAAACGATGTTACTACAGCAAAAAATAATGGTTTAACTGCTATTGATAATATGACTGTACAAACACATGCTAAAGAAGCTGCACGTAATGCGATTGTTCAAAAGGTAGCTGATCAAATCTTAAATATTAATAATAACCAAAATGCTACAAATGAAGAAAAAGCAGAAGCAGTAAACCAAGTTCATAATGTTGAACACCAGGCCTTAAAAAACATCAATGGTGCTAATACACAAGATGAAATAAATAATATTCAAAATCAAAATGTTACATCAATTGGAAAAGTTGAACCTACTACAACTGTGAAACCAACTGCTATTTCTGAAGTTAATCAAGCTGCAACTGAACATAATAGTACTATTGATGGAAATAGTGGTGCTACAACAGAAGAAAAAGCGAAGGCAAAAGAAAAAGTAAATGGATTAGTAGGCATTACAACTTATAACATTAATCAGTCTTCTTCAAATCAGGAAGTTAATCAAGCTAAAGAATTTGGTATAAATCAAATTAATGCAATTACGCCAGAAATGGCCGTAAAAGATTCGGCGAATGACGAAATTAATCAAGCAGCACAACAACAAAAAGAAAATAATAATAATAACTATGCAGATGCTACGACAGAAGAAAAAACAGAAGCTAATAATTTAGTAGATAGTTTAGCCAATGAGGCACATACTGACATTGCAGCTGCTAATACAACAGACGAAGTAAATAATGTGAAAAATAATACTGTACAAGCCTTACAAAATGCTAGCACTGTTGTTGCAAAGAAACCAGCTGCAAGAGACCAAATTAATCAAGCACTAAGTGATAGAAAACAAGCGATTAATAATTCAAATCAATCAACAACAGAAGAAAAAGCTGACGCAATTAATCAATTAGATCCGAAAAAAGCTGAAATTGATAATAATATCAATCAAGCTACAACTAATGGTGAGGTTTCAACTGCTGTAACAAATGGTTTAAATGAACTCAATAATATTGAACCTGCAACTGTCAAAAAGCAACAAGCAAAAACAACTATTGCTCAAGATGCAGATAATCAAAAGCAACTTATCAATCAAGATACTAATTCAACTACTGAAGAACATGATGCAGCTAACGCTAAGATAGATCAAGCAGTTGCAAAAGCCAATAATGATATTGACCAAGCAGCTACTAATAATGATGTAGATAATGCTGTTGCAACTAACCAAACAGAGATTAACCAAATACAACAAGATGCTCAAGTCAAACCTGCTGCAAAAGCAGAAATTGCTCAAAAAGTTACTGAACAAGAAACAGTTATACAAGCAACTCGAGGTACAACTACTGAGGAAATTAATGAAGCGCTTCAAGCTTTACAAACAGCTAAAACTCAAGCTGACCAAGCTATAGATGCAGCACAGTCAAATGCGGATGTAGAAAATGTTAAAAATGAAGAAATAGCTAAAATAACTTCAATTTTACCATCACAAGAATACAAAAATAATGCTATGGCTGAAATAGAAAATTTAGGTGAACAACGCAAAGTAGAACTAACTCAAAATCCTGATATGACTAAAGAAGAACGTGATGATACTGTTGATTCAGTAGATAGAGCAGTAGGTCAAGGTACTAATAATGTTTACCAAGCTTTGAGTAAACAGTCCGTTGATAATGCTAAAAATGATGCGATTACTAACATCAATCAAGTTAGAGCATTTGTGAATGTAAAACAAGATGCGAGAGACGCAATTAGCCAAATAGCAGAACAACGTAAACAAACTTTCCCTAATGATGTTCATGCAACTGATGAAGAAAAACAAGAAGCTTCAAATAATGTTGATGCAATTGTTACAAAAGCAAATGAACAAATTAACCAAGCAACAACTGATGCACAGGTAGCGCAAGTTAAAAATCAAGCAATTCAAGATATAGATTTAGTAGTACCACAAAGTAATGCTAAAACGACAGCTTTATCAAATATTCAAACTAAACAAGAACAACAAACATATATTATAAACAACGAACCTAATGCTACTTCAGAGGAAAAAGCGATTGCTTTACAAGAATTAAATCAAGCAGTTACTAACGCCAATAATGAAGTTAATGCGGCTACTACAAATGCACAAGTGGCTACAGCTGAACAAAATGGTATAACAGCCATTAGTAACACACTTCCAGCAACACAAACTAAAGGAGATGCTAAAGCTGCATTAGACCAAGCTGCTACAAATCAAAAAGCATTAGTAGGTCAAAATCAAGATGCAACTACTGAAGAAAAAGATGCAGCAAATCAATTAATCGATCGAGCTCTTAATAATGCGAAACAATCTGTTACTGATGTAGATAGTGCTATAGATGTTGAAACTAAAAAGAATGAAGGTATCGACAATATCAATCAAATAACTGCAGATACAGGTGTTAAAACTGCTGTAAAACAAGATTTACAAAACCAAGCTAATGCTAAAAAGCAAGAAATTGCTAATAGTCCTTTATCTACTGAAGAAGAAAAACAAGCAGCAAATACAAAAGTTGATAATGCATTACAACAAGGTTTAACTGATGTTACTAACGCTCAAAGTATCGTAGACGTTAATAATGCAGTTAAAGCTAACGATGAAACAATTCAAGCCATTCAACCAGAAACTACAGTCAAAGATAATGCTAAAAAAGAAGCTTTAAACATCTTGAATCAACAAAAAGATACAATTTATCAAAATGCCAATGCTACTGCTGAAGAAAAGCAATTAGCTGGTGATAAATTAGATCAATTAGCTTCTAAAGTTATCAATAATATTAATCAAGCAAACACTAACAATGATGTAGATCAAGCTAAAACAAATGCAATAACAGAAATCAATCAATTTACGCCATCAATTGTTAAGAAAGAAAATGCTAATGAAGAATTAACAGATACGGCAGATTTAAAACAAGCTGAGTTAGATAAATCTCAAAATAATAGTCAAGAAGATATTGATGATGCTAAACAAACAGTACAAGCTATTTTATCTAAAGCTAAAGAACAAGTGAACCAAGCACAAACTAATCAACAAGTTGATGAAGCTAAAGCTAATGGAATTAATGCTTTACAAAATGTTCAACCAATAGGTGGATTAAGACGAGATGCATTAAAAGAAGTTAATGATGTTTACAATGATAAAGTTAATGAAATTCAAGATGCTGTGAATGGTACACAAGAAGAAATTACAGCTACATTGAATAATTTAAATAACATAAAAGCTCAAGATGACACAGCGATTAACCAAGCTACAAATGTACAACAATTAACAACTGCCAAAGACCAAGCTTTAAGTGATATTAATGGTTTTGAATTCACATTTACTAAAAAGGCAGATGCTATTACAGAAATTCGTGATGCTTTATCAGCTAAAGAAAATTCTATTAATGAAAATAACAAAGCAACTTCTCAAGAAAAAGATAATGCTATAAATAGCGCTAGAGAACAAGCAAATATTGCATTTATTAATATTAATAACGCTGATACAAATCAACAAGTTGATGATGCGGTGTCAAACGGTAAAGCAGAAATTGATCAGGTCACTCCAGAAGTTTTAACTAAACCAAATGCGATTGAATCTATCAATCAACTTGCTGATCAATTAAAAGAAACATTTGGACAAACATTAGGCGCTACACTTGATGAATCTGAAGAAGCTGCACAAAAAGTAGATTCTATTGTTAATAATGCTAACAATGAAATTGAAAATGCAACATCTGACATTGATGTCGCTCAAATTAAAGCGAATGCTATGAATGATTTAAATCAAGTTGTCATTAATGTTGAACAAATTTCTAATGCAGCAAAAGCATTAAGAGAAGAAGCGGATAAAGTTAAAGAAACAATTGATTCAAATGAAGATGCAGTAGAAAGTGAAAAATTAGCTGCTAAAGACAATTTAAATAATATTTTAGAAAAAGGTCTAGCTGTATTAAATGTACAAAATACTAATGAAGAAGTAGCGAATGCAAAATCAAACTTTATAGATCAAATTAAAGCTATCAAAGTGGATACAGTTGTCAAACCTAGAGCTATATCAGAAGTTACGAAATTTGTTAATAACCAAGTTGCATTAATTCAAAGTTCAACAAAAACTACTACTGACGAAAAAGAAGAAGCAATTAATAGAGTGAAAGCAATTGAAGATGGATCATTAGCATCAATAAAAAATGCCAATAATAGTAATGATATTAACGAAGTGGTTGAAAATGCTCAATTAAAATTAGGATCAGTGAATGTAAAAGCTGTAATTAAAGATGAAACAATCAAAGCATTAGATGATAAGATTGCAGAACAAAAAGAAAAAATTAATAATTCACAAGCAAATCAAGAACAAAAAGATAAAGCATTGAGTCAATTAGGTCAGCTTACTTCTAAAATTGGTGAACAAGTAGATAAAGCCCAATCAAATGAAGATGTGTTAAAAGTTAAAGAAGAAACAATCAAACAAATTGAAGCGATTATTCCAGAAGTAACTCAAAAAACACCTCAAAAAGATCCGAATCAACAAAGTCAAGAACCGGTAAAAACACCTCAAAAAGGCAAAGATAAAGACAAAGATAATGATGTTCCAACTCAACAAACAACAGTCACTGGAAGCAATACTGATGAAGATAATACTCCTATAAAAAATGGAGAAAACATCGATGAACAAGTTACTTCATCAACAGTTGAACAAAGTGAAGAGAACGACAATAACTCAACATCAGAAGCTAAACAATTACCAGAAACTGGACAAAACGATAGTCACATACCAGTGGCAGGAATTGCCTTTGCGGCTGGTGCTGCTATAGTTAGCAGACGACTAAGTCAAAAGAAAGATAAATCAGAATAAAATAGTTAAACTGTAAGTTTGATCCAATAAAATCATAAATAAAACAGAGTTTAGTTTTTAATCCTAAACTCTGTTTTTATATACAAATATTTATAATAAATTATCATATTTTCCAGCATTTAAACCTGCTACGTGACCAGTAACTAATGCACTTGTAATATTATATCCACCAGTATAACCGTGTATGTCTAATACTTCACCACATAAGAAAAGGCCTTTAGACAATTTCGACATCATAGTCTTAGGTTCTATCTCTTTTAAAGAAACACCGCCACCAGTTACGAACGCCTTATCAATAGGTAAAGTTCCATTAACGTTAAATGAAAATCCTTTTAATAACTTAACTATTGTATTTAATTGTTGATTTGAAAGATGATGTGATGTTGTTTCATTATCAATTTCAGCTTGTTCTAAAATAAATAACAAATATCTTTCTTCAATTAACCCATGTAGACTGTTTTTAATATATTTATCAGGTTCATCTTTTAATAATTTTCTAATATGTTGTGAAAGTTCATCTTCGTTCATAGTTGGAAAGACATCAAGTGCCATTTTTATATCTTGTTTCTTTTGATTTTTTTGTTCTTTATAAACAAATTGACTACATCTTAATGCAGCTGGTCCACTGACACCAAAATGTGTGAAAATCATATCCATTTGATGACTAATTCTTTTTTTGCCATTCTTTTTTAATACGGATAATTCTACATCTTTGAGACTTAGTCCTTTCAATGTTTTATCTTTAATAAAACGTTCAGGAGAAGTGATAGGTACTTCGGTAGGGAACAATTCTGTAATAGAATGGCCTAGCGATTTTGCAAAAGTATATCCGTCACCAGTCGAACCTGTTTGAGGCACACTCGTACCACCAGTTGCTATAATTAAACTTTTAGATTTATAAGTTTGTTGTGCAGTTTCAACTGAAAAAATACCTTCATTATCTTGTGATACATTAAGAACAGTGGTTTCTTCCTTAACTGTAACATTTTGATTATTAATCGTATCAACTAAAGTATCCACGACGTCTTGTGATTTATTTGATACAGGGAACATGCGCCCATGATCTTCTTCTTTGAGTTTTACGCCGCGACTCTCAAAAAAATGAATAATAGATTCATTATCAAAAACAGAGAAAGGACTATATAAAAATTTTCCATTTCCTGGAATGTTTTTAATAATTTCTTCATAAGGTAAGCGATTGGTTACATTGCAACGACCACCACCTGAAATTTTTAATTTTCTACCAAGTCCTTTCTTTTTTTCTAACAAGAGAACTTGGTTACTACTAGAGCTAGCGGCAACAGCAGCCATTAGTCCGCTGGGGCCACCACCGATGATGATTGTTTGATACATTTTAACTGCCTCCAATAAATATTCATCACTATTGTATCTGAATAGAAAAATATATGCTATAGAAGTTGTATAATTAGATGACAATGAATAAAATGAGAATTATAATAGGAAACTTGAAGTATCATACATAAAAATCGACTAGCTAAGATTTGAGATTGCTTTTTATTTTATCAAAAGCGTGTTTACTAATAAAAATATGATAAAATCAATTAACACAAATAGTTTTTGTGATATATTTTATATTAATGTAAGCTAATAATAATGAATAAGATATGAAGTTAAATAACTTTAATAAACTTTTAAAGATAGGAAGATAGTTAATGAGCGAAAGTAAAGAAATGGTTCGTGGGACCTTCTTAATTACATTTAGTATATTAATTACGAAAGTTCTAGGTGTTCTATTTATTATTCCGTTTAACCATTTAATTGGTGGACAAGAAAATATGGCACCGTTTACTTATGCCTATGCGCCATATAATATTGCAATAGCTGTAGCAACAGCTGGTGTACCGTTAGCAGCTTCAAAATATGTTGCTAAATACAATGCTTTAGGTGCATACAAAGTAAGTCAGAAGTTTTATAAATCAAGTTTTATAGTGATGAGTATAACTGGTATTCTAGGATTTTTACTATTATACTTCCTAGCACCATATATTTCAGAATTAACACTATCACGTAATGCATCAGATAAAAACGGTTGGTCAGTTGCTGATATTACATGGATTATTAGAATTATAAGTATGGTTGTTATATTTATACCAGTACTAGCAACTTGGAGAGGTATATTCCAAGGTTATAAATCTATGGGACCAACAGCAGTATCAGAAGTTACAGAACAAATTGCACGTGTAATATTCATTTTAGTTGGAAGTTATTTAGTGTTAAATGTCTTTAATGGCACTGTATTAATGGCTAATGGTATAGCTACGTTTGCAGCAGCTATTGGTGCGATAACAGGTATTTTCACATTATGGTATTACTGGAGAAAACGTAAGAAACATATTGATAAAATGGTTTTATCAGATAACACAGATATAAATGTATCTTACGGAAATATGTATAAAGAAATTATAAAATATAGTATTCCATTTGTAATTGTGAGTTTAAACTTCCCGTTATTTAATTTAGTCGATCAATTTACTCATAACGGAGCTTTATCTATTGTAGGCGTATCTTCACAATTACAAGATATTTTCTTTAATATGTTGAATATGTCAACAAATAAAATAGTAATGATTCCTACATCTTTAAGTGCTGGTTTTGCAGTAAGTTTAATACCTTATATTACTAAGACATACGAAGAAGGTCGATTGCATGAAATGCATAGACAGATAAGAACATCTATTGGAGTGCTTATGTTTATTACTGTTCCTGCTAGTATAGGAATTATGGCATTAGCTCAACCATTATTTACAGTTTTCTATGGCTACGATCCAGTTGTTCAAGGTCATGACCCTAACTTTGATGGTAGTAGATTGTTATTCATATATGCTCCAGTAGCAATTTTAATTTCATTATTAAGTGTGACGGCTTCAATGTTACAAGGTATTGATAAACAGAAGTTAACTGTATATGTGATCTTGGGTGCAGTGGCTATTAAGTTGATATTAAACTATCCTCTAATTATGTTATTACGTACACCAGGTGCAGTACTTAGTACGTCAATTGCATTATTATTCGCAATTGGTTGCAACTTCTTTATCTTAAAGAAATATGCCAAATTTAAGTTCAGCTATAGTTGGATTCATTTTGGAAAAATATTCTTGTATTCATTCATTATGATGATAGGTGTAGAACTTGTCTTCTTTATTGGTAAGCTATTCTTAGCACCAAGTAAAGTAGGATATCTAATTATTATTATTGCTGGTGTTATCGTAGGTGCTGCAATTTATGGTGGAATTACAATAAAAACTAAATTTGCTGATGAATTTTTAGGAGAAATACCTGAAAAAATTAGACGTAAAGTTGGGTTCTTACGATGAGAATTGATAAATTTTTAGCTAATATGGGGATTGGCACACGTAACGAAGTTAAACAAAACTTGAAAAAAGGTCATGTGAAAGTTAATGATAGCGTGACTAAATCACCAAAAACCCATATCAATCCTGAAGTAGATATAGTTAAAGTTAATGAGGAAGTTATTAAATATATTGATAAAATTTATATTATGTTAAATAAACCAAGTGGTGTCATTTCTGCCACTGAAGATGACAAAGATAAAACCGTCATTGATTTAATCCCTGAGTATCAACACTTGGGGATTTTCCCTGTCGGTAGATTAGATAAAGATACAGAAGGTTTATTGCTTATTACTAATGATGGGCAATTTAATCATGATTTGATGAGTCCTCATAAACACGTTCCTAAAACTTATGAAGTTGTGTCTCAAAATTCCATATCGGAAAATGATATTAAATTATTCGAAAAAGGTATAGAACTTTCTGATGGAAAGGTGAAGCCAGCTCAATTAGAAATAATTGAAAACAAGCTCTCACGTGTTACCATATATGAAGGTAAATACCACCAAGTAAAAAGAATGTTTCATGAGATAGAAAATGAGGTATTAAAATTAAAACGTATTAAAATAGCTAATTTAGAGTTAGATGAAACACTCGAATTAGGAGAATATCGTTTATTAACAGAAAATGATTTTAAATTATTGTTAAACTAAAGAAAGAGAAGGTGTAATTTATGGCAAAAGGTACAAATTTATTTAGAGTAGTTCTAGGTTTAGGCGGCGCTGCAGCAGCAGTATTATTATCTCGTAAAGAAAGTAGAGATAAATTAAAAGAACAGTATAATCAATATAAAGAAGATCCAGAATCATACAAAGCAAATGCTAAAGATTTAGCTAATCAATTAAGTACGAAAGCTAATGAAACAATTCAAGACGTGAAAAACGATCCTAAAGGTTATGCAGAAAGATTAAAAAATGACCCTAAAGCTTTCTTAGAAGAAGAAAAAACTAAATTCACAAACTTAGATGATAAAAAAGAAGACGACCTAGACGAAGGTAAGTTTGATGATGAAGGTGGCGCAACAGTAAATAATAATTTACGTGTCGTTTCAGAAGATGACTTAAAAAATAATAAAAATGCGTTAGATGATAACAAATAATATTGGTTAACTTGAAACCCTATGTACTATTTCCAATAAGAGATAGTACATAGGGTTTTATTTAGTTATAAAAATTTAGAAAATTTCGTAATATTTCTGACGTCTTACTGTAGTTTCCTTGTAACTTCATGTAAAATAGTAAATAACTTATAAAAAAGGAAGTCGAATTCGAATGTGGAAAGAAAAAGTTCAAGAATACGAAAACCAAATAATTGAAGATTTAAAAGGTTTGTTGTCGATTGAAAGTGTAAGAGATGACAGTAAAGCTAGTGATGATGCGCCTGTAGGACCTGGACCTAGAGAAGCATTAGACTATATGTATAAATTGGCTGAAAGAGATGGATTTTCTACTCATGACGTAGAGCATATTGCCGGACGTATAGAAGCGGGTAACGGTGACGATCTCTTAGGTATTCTTTGCCACGTCGACGTAGTACCTGCTGGTGACGGTTGGGATTCAAATCCATTTGACCCAGTTGTTACAGACCAGTCAATCATAGCAAGGGGTACACTAGATGATAAAGGACCTACAATAGCAGCTTATTATGCAGTTAAGATTTTAAATGATATGAAGGTCGACTGGAAGAAACGAATTCATATTATTATTGGAACTGATGAAGAATCAGATTGGAAATGTACAGACCGTTATTTCCAAACGGAGGAAATGCCTGCACTAGGATTTGCACCAGATGCTGAATTTCCTGCTATTCATGGTGAGAAAGGTATCACTACATTTGATTTAGTTCAAAATGAAATGGCTGAAGATGTAGATGAACCAGATTATGAATTAATTTCATTTAATTCTGGACAACGTTATAACATGGTTCCAGATCATGCTGAAGCTAAAGTTTTAGTTAAAGAAAACATGACTGATGTTATTCAAAACTTTGAATATTTTATAGAATCAAATCAATTACAAGGTGAAAGCACAGTTGACAGTGGAATTCTTATTTTAACTATTGAAGGTAAAGCTGTTCATGGTATGGATCCTTCATTAGGTGTAAATGCTGGCTTATATCTATTAGAATTTTTAGCTACATTAAACTTAAATAAAAGTGCTAAAGACTTTGTAAACTTTAGTAATCAATATTTACATGTTTCTCATTTTGGTGAAAAAATGGGTATGAAATTCCATACTGATATTATGGGCGAAGTTACTACTAATATAGGTGTTATCAATTATGATAATGAAAATGCTGGCCGATTTGGAATAAATTTAAGATATCCGCAAGGTTTTGAATTTGAAGAAGCTATAGAACGTTTTACTAATGAAATTAAACCATTAGGATTTAGAGTAGAAATGGGTAAAGTTCAAAAACCACACTATGTAGATAAAAATGATCCTTTTGTTCAAAAATTAGTAACTGCATATAGAAACCAAACTGGAGATATGACAGAGCCATACACAATAGGTGGAGGCACATACGCCAGAAACCTAGACAAAGGTGTCGCTTTTGGGGCAATGTTTAATGATTCAGAAGACTTAATGCATCAGAAAAATGAATACATCACGAAAAAACAACTATTTAATGCAACGAGTATATACCTTGAAGCGTTATACTCATTATGTGTGGAGGGATAATTTATGACAAAAGTTTTTATTAATGGTGAATTTTTAAATCAAGATGAAGCTAAAGTATCATACGAAGATAGAGGATATGTTTTTGGTGACGGAATTTACGAATATATTCGTGCTTACGAAGGTAAACTATTTACTGTAAAAAAACATTTCGAGAGATTTTTAAGAAGTGCTAACGAAATTGGATTAGATCTTACTTATACAGTTGATGAATTAATTGAATTAGTTCGTAAACTCTTAGAAGTAAATGATGTTAAAAATGGCGGTATTTATATTCAAGCTACACGTGGTGTTGCACCTCGTGAACATTCATTCCCAACACCACAAGTAAAACCGGTTATCATGGCATTTACGAAAAGTTATGATAGACCATATGAAGATTTAGAAAATGGTATTTATACTATGACAACAGAAGATATTCGTTGGTTACGTTGTGATATTAAAAGTTTAAACCTATTAGGTAATGTTTTAGCTAAAGAATTTGCTGTTAAATACAATGCTAGTGAAGCGATTCAACATCGTGGAGAAACTGTAACAGAAGGTGCTTCAAGTAACGTATACGCCATTAAAGATGGAAAAATATATACACATCCTATAAATAATTTTATTTTAAACGGAATTACGAGAAGAGTCATTAAATGGATTTCTGAAGATAAAAATATTCCATTTATTGAAGAAACGTTTACTGTTGATTTCTTAAAAAATGCAGATGAAGTTATTATTTCAAGTACGTCTGCTGAAGTTATGCCAGTAGTTAAAATTGATGGGGAAGATGTCGGAGATGGTAAAGTAGGCACTGTTACGCGACAATTACAAGAAGGATTCAATCAGTATATAGAAACACATAGTATATAAGTTGAATATTTATCAAAATTTCCACAACTATCTCACTCTAAATATGTTATAATCTAATTCAAAGTAGTTTTATAAATATTTAATGAGCGGACTAGTAAAATGTGTCTTTTAGTTTCTCATTTTTAGTTGAAATATGATGGTAAAAATTATAAAATCTTCTATGAGTGATATTAAATGAGGACGCAATTTTCAAGCGTATTTTTAGGGACAAAAATATACGAAATAGCCAACTCACAAAAACTGTAAAATAAATTTTAACAAGCGTGTAGAGCGACTATACGGTTTATATAAATTAGAATATATGGCTCTTGAAAACATATTTCTGGAGCCATTTTCTAATTGAAAGTGAGGTGAACGTGTTGGAGCAGTTTTATCAGTTAGGGTGGACATTAGATTCAGCTGGAGGCGCTTCTGGAGAGGCCTATATGGCTGAACAAGATGGACAAAAGTTGTTTTTAAAACGAAATACGAATCCTTTTATTGCAGCTTTATCTGCAGAGGGTATTGTACCTAAACTTGTTTGGACAAAAAGAATAGAAACCGGCGAAGTAGTTACGGCGCAGCATTGGAAAAACGGTCGCGAATTAAGTGCGAACGAAATGCATCAACCTAGAGTAGCCAAAATATTAAAAAAAATCCACAATTCTAAACCATTACTTACAATGTTAAAAAGAATGGAAATGGAACCTATTACGCCAGAGATTATGCTTAATAAAATTAATGCCTCTTTATCTAGAGAAGTGTTAACACATCATGTTGTTAGAAAAGCATTAACATATTTAGAAGAGCATATACCAAATTTAGATTCTCGTTTCTTTACTGTCGTACATGGTGATGTTAATCATAATAATTGGTTGTTATCTGATAGAGACGAACTATTTTTAGTAGACTGGGAAGGTGCAATGATTGCAGATCCAGCTATTGATATCGGAATGCTGCTTTACAATTACGTTCCCGAGAAGAAATG
This sequence comes from Staphylococcus pasteuri, assembly GCF_030547725.1. Taxonomy (NCBI): domain Bacteria; kingdom Bacillati; phylum Bacillota; class Bacilli; order Caryophanales; family Staphylococcaceae; genus Staphylococcus; species Staphylococcus pasteuri. The sequence goes on from NZ_JAUOQO010000009.1 coordinate 81,713, forward strand.
GTCTAAATGGTTCGAAACTTACGGCGTACAAGAAAGTTTGAACTTGAATAAACGTATGAAATGGTACACTGTGATTCAATCAATTGGTATGGTTCAATGGTATGAAGAACAGAAACGTTTTAAAGATATGAATACATGGCTTGAATTTTTAAATGAAGTTATGAATAGTAACTTATTTATTTAAGGAGATTTGATTATGAGAGTTCGCTACAAACCATGGGCGGAAGATTATTTAAAGGACCATCCAGATTTAGTAGATATGGATGGTTCACATGCTGGACATATAGAAGAATGGTTTGATAAGAAGCAACCTATTTATATAGAAATTGGCTCCGGTATGGGACAATTTATCACTACACTTGCCGCACAACATCCAGAGATTAACTTTATTTCAATGGAACGTGAAAAGAGTGTTATGTATAAAGTGCTTGATAAAGTAAAAGAGCAAAACTTAACAAATCTCAAAATGATTTGTAATGATGCGATAGAACTTAATGAATATTTTAAAGATGGGGAAGTTTCTAGAATATATCTAAACTTTTCTGATCCTTGGCCAAAAAGACGTCATGCTAAACGTAGATTGACTTATCATACATATCTAGCGCTTTATAAACAAATTTTAATTGATGATGGTGAAATTCACTTTAAAACTGATAATAGAGGTCTTTTTGCCTTTAGTTTAGAAAGTATGTCTCAATTCGGAATGTACTTTACAAAGATGAATTTAAACCTTCACGAAGAAGACGATGAGGATAATATCCTTACCGAATACGAACAGAAGTTTTCGGATAAGGGTTCTAGAATATATCGAATGGAAGCAAAATTTCATAATAATATTCAGCCAAATACTGATAATATATGATTATAAGCCTGAGACATTTATTGATGTCTCAGGTTTTATTTTGTCCAAGTTTAATTATTCAAATTAATACTAGCGACATTATTTTAGTTATTAGGATAAATTTCATTAATATTATTTTAACTTTTTAAAAAAATTGACTTTCAAAATTTTGTAATATCTTTTCGACAAATAAGTGAATAATTTCACAAAAGTAATTGATAATGATTATTATTTAGTATAATTAAAAGTGATCAAGGGAGGAATAAAAATGATTAATAAAGATACAATTGTTGCTGACGTCGTAACCGACATGCCATTAAGTTCCGATATTTTCAGAAAATATGGTATCGATTTTTGTTGTGGAGGCAATATTTCAATTGAGCAAGCCGTTGAAAATAAAAAAGTTGATGTACAAACTATCTTAGATGAAATTAACCAGTTACCTAATGAATCACAAGGTAATATCAATGTTAAATATCTTGATGTGCCATCATTAATTCAATATATACAGTCTCGTTATCATGAAACGATGCGTGAGGAATTTAAAAATCTATCTCCATACGTTACAAAAGTAGCTAAGGTACATGGACCTAACCATCCATTTTTAATTGAATTGCAAAATTTATATCGTCAATATAGAGATGGAATGCTTGAGCATATGGATGAAGAAGATAATCACGACTTTCCAGCATTAATCAAAATTTCACGAGGGGAACACGTTGATGATGCTTCGAAAATTATAGAAAGCCTAGTTAATGACCATACACAAACTGGACAATTATTAGAGGATATGAGAGTACTAACTAATCAATATCAAGCACCTAGTGAAGCGTGCCAAACTTGGAGACTCGTATATGATCGTCTTGAAAATTTAGAGCGTGAAACACATGAACATGTTCATCTTGAAAACCATGTCTTATTTAATAAATTTTAATTAAAGAAAGGGTGTTTAATATATGGTAAAAAAGTAGCAGGTCACACATTTTTAGCTCAACTCGGGAAAAAACGTTTACGTCCAGGTGGAATTTTAGCTACCAATTGGTTAATTGATAAAGGTTGTTTTTCAAATGATAAACGTGTTTTAGAAGTTGCATGTAATATGTGTACAACGTCTATTGAATTAGCTCAAAAATACCAATGCCAAATTGAAGCAGTTGACTTAAATAAAGCAGCATTACAAGTTGGCCAACAAAACGTAGATAAAAACGATTTAAATGACTATATTCATCTAACACAAGCAAATGCGATGGATTTACCTTTTGAAGATGAAAGTTTCGATATTATTTTAAACGAAGCAATGCTAACAATGTTACCTTATAAGGTTAAAGAAAAAGTATTAAAAGAATATTATCGTGTACTTAAACCTAATGGAATTGTACTTACACACGATATTGCTATTATAAATCGAGATAATGAGGACGTTATAGTTAATGAATTGAGTAAAGCAATCAATATGAAAGTGACGCCTTTAACGCCAGAAATTTGGTATAGTTTATTTAAAGATGCAGGATTTTCACAAGTTGAATCAAAAATAGGACCATTATCATTGATGTCACCAGTTGGCATGTTAAGAGATGAGGGTTTACTAGGAACTTTAAAAATTTTAAAAAATGCATTTAAAAAAGAAAACCGTCATATGTTTATAACTATGTTTAAAACAATGCGCAAACATAAATCAAATATGAATTATATTGTTCATGCTATTAAAAAATAGTTAAAATTAAAACGATTGATAACCTTAACATAGATAAAGATGTAAGGTTAAAGAAATCATTTAAAATAAGACAAAACCCATCAAAAGGGTCTTGTCTTATTTTTTACTTTTTAAGAACATCATACTTATGAATGGTATTAAATTGGACAAGATGATGATGTTATAACCTAAATTTGATGAAACAATTGACGTTGAATAAATAAGAATGAGTTCAATAATAATAAAAATTGTCGTAAACAACAGAATAATCTTATTATGTTTATATTGCATTATTGTCCTCCATATATTTAATTGCTTTAAAATGCGCAATAAGAACTTTAACATTAATTGCTATATATACGTTATTGTATTAAATTTGTTAATAAGAGTAAATTTAGTAAATGAGTGGGAAGGTGTCTTTTTATGAAATTAGGAGAATTAACTATTAACGATATTAATGGGGGTAATACTCATATTGATGGAGGTGCCATATTTGGCGTTGTACCTAAACCATTATGGACTAGAAAGTATAGTGTGAATGATAAGAATCAAGTTCATACACCAACACATCCAATTCTTATTCAACATCCTCAATATAATATTTTAATCGATGCAGGTGTAGGTAATGGTAAATTAACTGACAAACAAAAAAGAAATTATGGCGTAACTCAAGAAGGCTTTATAAAAGAAGAATTACAATATTTTGGTTTAACGCTTGATGATATTGATATTGTGTTAATGACACATTTACACTATGATCATGCTGCTGGACTAACTGATTCAAATGGAAATGCACGATTCAAAAATGCTACTCATTATATTCAACAAGATGAATGGCATGAATTCTTAGCGCCTAATATACGTAGTAAAGCGACGTATTGGGAAAAGAATCAAGGTGATTATCAGGACAATATTATTTTATTTGATAAAGAGATTGAACCGGTATCAGGAATTAAAATGATACACACTGGTGGTCATAGCTTTGGTCACTCTATAGTTACTATTGAAAGTGAAGGAGAAAAAGCTGTGCATATGGCTGACATCTTCCCAACAGTAGCACACCAAAATCCATTATGGGTTACCGCGTACGATGATTACCCAATGACTTCAATTCGTGAAAAAGAAAGACTCATACCTTATTATGTTTTAAATGATTACTGGTTCCTCTATTATCATGACGAAAACTATTTCGCAGTTAAATATAATCACAAGGATCATTCAATTACATCATCTATCAAACGTTCATATCGTCAGTATTAAGTTGAAAAAAGGTTATAGTTTAGTTCATTAAGAAAAGTGATACTATAATGAACTAACTATAACCTATCATTTTTATGTAAATTTTAATTTTATAATTCGATAATATTTAAAACTTCACCAGTATATGCATCAGCATAAAAATCATAATCTACTAATTTACCATTTTTAGTTGCGGAGATACCGCCAAGATAAATAGGTTTATTAGCATTAATGTTAGGATCGTTAAGAGGTTGTTGTACAATATATGAACCTTTGACATCCATAAAGTATGTTTTGACTTCTTCTAATAACTTATCGGGATTATAAAATTTTTTCTTATTTAGGTAAACAATTACGCCAGCTGATAAAATGACTACCGTACAAGCACCTACAATTAATATATTTTTACAATTTAAACATTTCATTAATGTATCTCCCTTTTCCATGATTCATATTATTAGTTTACCATAATGAAGATGATATAATAAATTATAAGGAGTGAAACATCAAATGACTATTGAAGAGAGTAAAACATTAGAACGCATGGAACATCTGACAGAATTACATGGTGCACCAGGATTTGAAGATGATGTTAAAACATATATGAAAGAACAAATGACACCTTATGTAGATCATTTTGTAGATAATAAAATGGGTGGGTTTTATGGTGTGAAAAAATCACCTAAAGCTAATGCTAAACGTGTAATGATAGCAGCCCATATGGATGAGATTGGATTTATGATTACGCATATCACAGATAATGGTATGATCCAATTTACTAATTTAGGCGGTGTAGCAAATGATATATGGCAGGGACAAAGATTAAAAGTAAAAAATAGAAAAAACGAAGAAATCATTGGTGTCGTTGCCAATATTCCAAAACATTTTAGAACTGGTAATGAAGCAGCACCTCAAATTAAAGATTTAATGTTAGATATAGGTGCAAGTTCGAGTGAAGAAGTTAGACAAAAAGGTATTGAAATTGGCGACACAATTGTACCTGCTACGCCATTTACTCAGTTATCAGAATATAGATATAGTGCAAAAGCGTGGGATAATCGATATGGTTGTCTCATTGCTATTGAAATATTAGAATTACTGAAAGATACAGAATTAGAAGTTGATTTATATGTTGGTGCCAATGTACAAGAAGAAGTAGGCTTAAGAGGCGCTAAAGCATCAGCAGAATTAATTCAGCCGGATATTGCATTTGTAGCAGACTGTTCTCCTGCAAATGATATAAAAGGTAAGCAACAATTATCTGGTGCGTTAGGGGAGGGGACATTAATTCGTATCAAAGATGGTACGATGATACTCAGACCTACTTTTAGAGATTATTTATTAAATTTAGTAAAACAATATGATATTCCGCATCAATATTATATGTCACCAGGAGGAACAGATGGCGGTGAAATCCATAAAGCAAATGATGGTATTCCTACAGCAGTAATAGGAGTATGTGCACGTTATATTCATAGTACAGATGCTGTTTTTGATATCCGTGATTATTATGCCGCTCGTCAATTATTAAAAGCATCAATTACGAATTTAAATGAAGAACAAATACAACGATTACAATATCAGTAATATAGGAGTGAAAAACATGATACAACTTGAAACAGAACAACAATTTGAAGAATTAAAGCAAGGAAATACAGTTTTTGAATTTACAGCAGGATGGTGCCCCGATTGTAAGGTAATCGAACCAGAATTGCCACAATTAGAAGAGAAATATCAATCTTTTAAATTTGTATCAGTAGATAGAGACCAATTTTTAGATATTTGTATAGAAAATGGTATTATGGGTATCCCAAGTTTCTTAGTTTATAGAGACGGAGAATTACTAGGAAGTTATATTGGTAAAGAAAGAAAATCCATTGAACAAATAGATCAATTTTTAGCACAATATATTTAATTGAATAGTTGAAAAATATATTTAAAAACTTGTTTTTTTCTGTTACTATCCTTTGATTTATTGTAAACTATTAAAAGGTGCGAAATAGGAGTGATATGAATGAATGTCTTTCAAATGAGAGATAAAATTAAACAGCGTTTGAATCATTTAGATGTAAATTATAAATTCAATCGTGAAGACGAAACATTAAGAATTTATAGAAAAGACAATCATAAAGGTGTCACAATTAAATTAAACGCTATTGTCGCAAAATATGAAGAAAAAGAAGAAAAAATTGTAGATGAAATTATATATTATATAGATGAAGCAATTGCTCAAATGGCTGATCAAGGTATAGAACAACTTGATGAAATTAAAATTATGCCGGTGATTCGTGCTACAAGTTTTGATAAAAAGACTAAAGAAGGCCATGCATTCATTTATGAAAATCATACTGCTGAAACTAATATCTATTACGCATTAGATTTAGGAAAGTCATATAGACTTATTGATGCAAGTATGTTAGAAACATTGAAAATGACAGAACAACAGATTAAAGAAATGTCACTTTTTAATGTAAGAAAGCTTGACAATAAATATAGTACCGATGAAGTGAAAGGTAATATATTCTATTTTATTAATTCTAATGATGGTTATGATGCAAGTCGCATACTTAATACATCATTTTTAAATGATATACAAGATCAATGTGAAGGCGAAATGTTAGTAGCAGTGCCTCATCAAGATGTTTTAGTCATTGCTGATATACGCAACAAAACAGGCTATGATGTGATGGCTCATTTAACTATGGAGTTTTTCACAAAAGGACTTGTCCCTATTACTTCTTTATCTTTTGGATACGACAAAGGTCATCTTGAACCAATATTCATATTAGGGAAAAACAATAAACAAAAAAGAGACCCTAACGTCATACAAAGATTAGAAGCTAATCGTAAAAAATTTAATGATAAAAATAAATAATGATAAAGGAGATATATACAATGAATTTATTCTTTAATCCAAATGGTGTAGGAGATGTTGCATTCTTACAAATCGACCCTACAGAAGGCGAATTCAATTATAAAAAGAATAACGACGTAGTAGAAATAACAAACGAAGATAACGAAGTAGTTGGGTATAATTTCTTTAATATATCTACTCATATACAATTAGAAGGTAATGGACACATTAAATTAACTGAAGAAATCGTTAATCAATTACAACAAATGATTAAAAATAATGGTTTCACATATGAATTGAATGCTGATTTATCTCCAAAATTTGTTGTAGGTTATGTAGAAACAAAAGAAAAACACCCTGACGCTGATAAATTAAGTGTACTTAATGTCAATGTAGGTAATGATACATTGCAAATTGTTTGTGGCGCACCAAATGTCGAACAAGGACAAAAAGTAGTTGTAGCAAAAGTGGGCGCAGTAATGCCAAGTGGTATGGTAATCAAAGATGCAGAACTTAGAGGCGTTGCATCTAGCGGTATGATTTGTTCAATGAAAGAATTAGATTTACCAAATGCTCCTAAAGAAAAAGGTATTATGGTGCTAGATGATAGCTATGATATTGGACAAGCATTTTTTGAATAACAAAGGAAGGTCGTGAAAGTATGAGCTGGTTTGATAAATTATTTGGCGAAGATAATGATTCAAATGAAGATATATTAAGAAATAAAAATAAAAGACGCCAGGCAACTCAATCGAATGATTCTAATCATGACTCATTACTGCCACAAAATAATGATATCTATCATCGACCAAAAGGTAAATTCCGATTTCCTATTAATGGTTTTGAATCAGAAAATGTGGAGTCTGAATATACATCTGTGAATGATGGGGAACAATCTTATGTGAAAAATGATGATAATGAAACTTTAACTTCTCAAGAAAGTAAGAGACATCGTCGTAGAAGGAATCATGCCAATGACGATGAGTATGTGAACTCGTCTCGACAATCTAATTCAAATAAAACTAGAAGAAAACAAGTAACAAATCCTTATGTCACTAAATCAACTCACCGCCAAATTTCTCCTACTTCATTAGGAGATAACAAATCTAATAATGGTGCTACATCTTCAAAATCACAACCAAGAATGAAATTACAATCCGAACGTTTTAAATCAAATTATAAAACGCAACCGGAGTATACATATCACAAAAGTGATTTTAAAGCTTCAGAAGTACCATCAGCCATTTTTGGTACGATGAAAAGACGACCAATTGAAAACGGCATGATACCTCCTAAAGACAATGAAGAAGAAACTAATAATAAAATGAGTTCAAATGTTAATCATTCTAGTGACAACGATGGATACACTGCCGAAAGATCCCAAAGCAACTTTAGAAGTAATCAACAATCGAATGATGTAAAAGAAACTAGTACAAATAGTAATTCAAAACATGATGAGAATATAAATCAACAAACATCGTCAGTGGGAGATGAAAAAGCAATTAACTCAACTCCTAACCATTCAACTAAAGATAATACTATTAATATTAACAATATCTATGCATCTCAAATTGTTGAAGAAATTCGAAGAGAACGTGAACGAAAAGTGCTTCAAAAGCGTCGATTTAAAAAAGCATTGCAAGAAAAAAGACAACAAAATAAAGAGACCAATGAAGATAGTATACAAAAAGCAATTGATGAAATGTATGCCAAACAAGCACAACAATATGTAGGTGAAAGTTCATTAGATATGGAATCTCAAGATGATAGCAATGCTATGATTAACGAGCATGACAATAATGAAACAATAAATCAAACAGATGCAATTGAAAATTCAGACCTAGATCAACAAGAAACATCTCATTACAATTATGAAGAAATCGATTTATCTGATATTAAACCAAGACATCAAGTAAATGATGACGATGTTACTGTGACTGATGTAACAGAACAAGATGATGTCTCAGAAACAACTGATACTAACTATGTTTCATCTCAATCCATATATGATGATCGAACAACTACCGTCCAGAAAGACTCTGAATCTAGTCAAAGTGACTCTACAATTAGTTCAGAAAATGCAAAACATCATTACAGTGATAAAACATCAATATCAGAAAATGAAGATAATAATATAGATGATGCAGATTATCGAGAATTAGATGATAGTGAGCAACCAACAACATATTCTACTTCAGAACATACATCTTCATCTCTATATGATAGTGAGACATCACAACTTAATGATCATAAGCACTTGAATAGAAGAAGTGGTCATAATGCAGTTACTCAAAGCGTCGATCATGAAACGGAATATGCTAAAAAGCGAAATCCACATATTCAAGATAGCAATTTAGGTAATAGTGATAAAACAATGTCAACATCAGAATCAGTATTAGAAAGTGATGAATCATTAAGTGATAGTTTCATCTCTAATAATAGTAATGAAACATCTGAATTTGTCGCTTCATCTTATGATAATACTCAAAACTTAAGTAGTTCAGAAAATAGCTATTCTGAATCTATAAATGATAATCAATCAGAAAGTTCTGATCAGAATTTTGATAAAGTTAATAGTGAAAATAAAGGCGTAGAAACTAATCAGCATCTACATTCTGGACAAACTAGCAAGCCATTAAAAGGTAGTAAGCCATTTAATGTTGTTATGACGCCTTCAGATAAAAAACGTATGATAGATAAGAAAAAATCTCGCACAGTTCATGTTCCAAATCTAACGCCTGAACGTCAATCAAATTCGACACAATCAAATAATATTAAGCAAGCATCGTCAGAGCAATACAATACATCAGAACACTCTGAATCAAATCAACAATCAAACAATATAAGTGAAAGTGAAGCGCCTTCAGCTGATCGTACAAATGAACTAAATCAAACAACATATGAAAGTGACTCAAATTCAACTGCAAGTGAACATAGCCTAAGTGCAAATGACGTTGTCAATAATGAGAATGTGCAAATGGCTCAGAGCGATTATAATGTTGGAATTAATCAAAATATGGAAGATGATAGTTCGTCTATGCAACATGCTTCCAATGATGTTAATGAAAATGATTCAGATAATCGCAATGAAGACAAACGAGAGAATACTCATGCATCTACATCTAAGGTTACATCTGGAGAAGTGGATAATAATAATGAAAATATTAAAGTTCAAAAGCCCACTATAAGAAAAGGTCCAAATATTAATTTACCTAGTATGGAATTGCTTGAATCACCAGAACCACATGAAGTAAATGAAGAGTGGATTGATGATAAAAAGCAAGAATTAAATGATGCATTATATTATTTCAATGTTCCTGCAGAAGTTCAAAATGTTACTGAAGGTCCAAGTGTGACCCGTTTTGAATTATCAGTTGAAAAAGGTGTTAAAGTATCAAGAATTACTGCTTTACAAGACGATATTAAAATGGCGTTAGCAGCCAAAGATATACGTATCGAAGCGCCGATACCAGGTACAAGTTTAGTAGGTATCGAGGTACCTAATCAAAACCCTGCCAAAGTCAATTTGAGATCAATTGTAGATTCAGATCAATTTAAAAATGCTGAATCTAAATTGACAGTTGCAATGGGTTATCGCATCAACAATGAACCATTACTTATGGACATTGCTAAAACACCTCATGCTTTAATTGCAGGTGCAACAGGTTCAGGTAAATCAGTGTGCATTAATAGTATTTTAATGTCGCTATTGTATAAAAATCATCCGGAAGAATTAAGATTATTATTAATTGATCCAAAAATGGTTGAATTAGCACCATATAATGATTTGCCACATCTTGTGTCACCAGTAATTACAGATGTTAAAGCAGCCACACAAAGTTTAAAATGGGCTGTTGAAGAAATGGAACGTCGATATAAATTATTTGCTCAATATCACGTTAGAAATATTACAGCATTCAATAAGAAAGCTTCTTATGAACAAAGAATGCCAAAAATTGTTATAGTAATAGATGAATTAGCCGATTTAATGATGATGGCGCCACAAGAAGTAGAACAATCCATCGCGAGAATAGCTCAAAAAGCGCGTGCTTGTGGTATTCATATGCTTGTTGCCACACAAAGACCATCAGTTAATGTTATTACCGGTTTAATTAAAGCTAATATCCCAACTAGAATTGCATTTATGGTATCATCAAGTGTAGATTCTAGAACTATTCTTGATAGCGGAGGAGCAGAACGACTATTAGGATATGGCGACATGTTATATCTTGGTGGCGGTATGAATAAACCTATCCGTGTTCAAGGTACATTTGTTTCAGATGAAGAAATTGACGACGTTGTAGATTTTATTAAACAACAGCGTGAACCTGATTATTTATTTGAAGAAAAAGAATTATTAAAGAAAACACAAACTCAAGCACAAGATGATTTATTTGATGATGTGTGTGAGTTCATGATTAATGAAGGACATATTTCTACTTCGTTAGTACAAAGACATTTCCAAATTGGGTATAATAGAGCAGCGAGAATCATAGATCAATTAGAACAACTAGGTTATATATCTGGAGCGAACGGTTCTAAACCTAGAGATGTTTATATTACTGAGGCGGATTTGAATCAAGATTAAAAATTAGTAAGGAGTTTTATAATGACACACTATCATTTTGTCGGAATTAAGGGCTCTGGCATGAGTTCATTGGCACAAATCATGCATGATCTTGGGCATGAAGTGCAAGGCTCAGATATTGAAACTTATGTTTTTACAGAAGTTGCTCTAAGAAATAAAGGTATAACTATCTTACCGTTTGATAGTAACAATATTAAAGAAGATATGGTAATTATACAGGGTAATGCTTTCCCTGATACACATGAAGAGATAGTCAAAGCACATCAACTTAAATTAGATGTGATTAGATATCATGATTTTCTTGGCCATGTAATTAACCAATATACTTCGGTAGCAGTTACTGGTGCACATGGTAAAACATCAACAACTGGATTGTTATCTCATGTGATGAATGGAGATAAAAAGACTTCATTCCTTATAGGTGACGGTACAGGAATGGGTTTACCTGGCAGTGACTATTTTGCATTCGAAGCTTGCGAATATCGACGTCACTTTTTAAGTTATGATCCTGACTATGCAATTATGACAAATATTGACTTTGACCATCCTGATTATTTCAGAGATGTTGATGACGTTTTTGATGCATTCCAAGAAATGGCTCAAAATGTTAAAAAAGCTATCATTGCATGGGGCGACGATGAATATCTTAGAAAATTAGAAGCGGATGTACCCATTTATTACTATGGTTTAAAAGAAACTGATGACGTATATGCTAAAAATATACAAATCACTGAACAAGGTACACAATTTGATGTTTATATTAATGGAGAATTTTATGATCAATTCCTATCACCACAATATGGTGACCATAATATTCTAAATACATTAGCTGTTGTAACTATTAGTTATTTAGAAAAAATGAACGTTGATAATATAAAAGAAGCATTAGAAACATTTGGTGGTGTAAAACGTCGATTTAATGAAACAAAAGTATCAAATCAAGTATTAGTAGACGATTATGCTCACCATCCAAGAGAAATTAATGCTACAATTGAAACAGCTAGAAAAAAATATCCACAAAAAGAAGTTATTGCTGTATTCCAACCACATACATTCTCAAGAACTCAAGCATTCTTAGAAGAATTTGCAACAAGTTTAAGCGCAGCTGACCATGTTTTCTTATGTGAAATTTTTGGTTCAATTAGAGAAAACACTGGTGAATTGACGATTCAAGACTTGATTGATCGTATTGATGGATCAGCATTAATTGATGAAAATAGTATAGATGTATTAGAGAAATTTGATAATGCTGTAATATTATTTATGGGCGCTGGAGATATACAAAAAATCCAAAAAGCGTACTTAAATAAATTAGGTATAAAAAAAGATTTCTAATATGTTTATAATGATTTCTCAAGGGTATTAAATATTAATGAATTTTATAATTAGGTATTTAGGAGGCGTTTTTAATGGATTGGATTTTACCAATTGCTGGAATTATCGCTGCGATAGCGTTCTTAATTTTATGTATCGGTATCGTTGTAGTGTTAATTTCTGTTAAGAAAAATTTAGATCACGTGGCTAAAACACTTGATGGTGTTGAAGGTCAAGTACAAGGTATTACAAGAGAATCTACTGATTTACTTCATAAAGTTAACCGTTTAACTGAAGATATTCAAGGTAAAGTTGATCGTTTGAATTCTGTAGTTGATGCTGTTAAAGGTATTGGTGACTCAGTTCAAACATTAAATGGTTCAGTTGACCGTGTAACTAATTCTATTACACACAACGTATCTCAAAATGAAGATAAAATTTCTCAAGTAGTACAATGGTCAAATGTGGCAATGGAAATTGCTGACAAATGGCAAAATAGACACTACCGTCGAGGAAGTGCAAATTACAAAGCAAACACAGTAGCAAATGATACAGATCATAGCTATACTACACGTGTTGACAAATAATTAATAAGAATGAACTAAATGCACTTAAATGAGGTTGTTACTTGTTTAAGTGCATTTGTTATAGGGAGGAATAAATCATGGAACACTATAATCGTGATGATTTTGAAAGAAATAATACTGGAAATGATTTATACAGCCGTCATACTCGTATAAATAATCAAACACCACAACGTAAAGATTTTGTTGTAAGCTTTATTACCGGTGCTTTAGTAGGTTCAGCTTTAGGGTTATATTACAAATTGAAAGTTTTCGAAAAAGCTGATCAAGCGATTGCTAAAGAAAAAGAACTACGTGAAAAAGCATTAAATTACAAATCTCAAGCAGAACAACGTTTTGAATCTGTTAAAAACCAAGTTGAAAACTTCAGAAATAAATCAAAAGATGGTATCTCATCTGATGAATTATCAGCACAAAAAGTCGCAATCCAAAGAGAAGTAAGCGACAATAATTTAGCAGATCAATCACCAGAAGCTAGAGATATTCAAGAAGCAAAATTAGAAGCAGAAGGAAATTCTGGATCAGATGCTTCAGCTACAGAATTAGCAGCACAACAAAACGCAATTCAAGCTGAAACAAATAAAGATAGTTTAGCAGATCAGTCACCACAAGCACGTGAAATACAACAAGCCAAACA
>NZ_JAUOQO010000142.1:0-323 GCF_030547725.1 Staphylococcus pasteuri
GAACATTGAACGTATATTTAAGACAGCCAGAGCGCGCTGATTTAGAGGAACTCAGCGAGTGTTACCAAAACAGCGAGATTTTTCATCGCCCTTGGAGCTACCCGCCTAAAAACGTGCGCGCTTATTTGGAAGAGGAACACCGCCAATTAGTGTGTTTAGCTGAAACTGGCGAGATCGTTGGTACTTTTAATATCTCGGCGATCATTCGAGGTCATTTTCAGTCAGCTTATCTTAGCTACGAAGTGTTCCACCCTCACCAGGCCAATGGCTATATGAAAGCAGGTATTCGCCTATTACTAAACTACGCCTTTGAAGAGTTAAAT
>NZ_JAUOQO010000143.1:0-323 GCF_030547725.1 Staphylococcus pasteuri
GTGGTTGATAACGCAAACCAAAGCATGCAACAAAGCTTAAATGCAGAGCTGGAACGTTTAGAAGCATTAAGTGCGGTTAATCCAAGCATTCGCCAAGATGAGTTGGATACCTTACGCGAACTGCGTGATAACGCGGGCAATTACCTGCAAAAAGCCCAAGTAAAACTGGACGCTTTGCGAGTAATTCTGGTGTCACACAACTAGTTAGTCGATTTTCTATTTTATTTAGTCCAAGGCCTTAGCTTACACTAAGGCCTTATTTTTTAGAGCTGTAGCTATGCCTGATTTTGTTTATCGTCCGCCAATGTCTCCCTATTTTAGTG
>NZ_JAUOQO010000144.1:0-322 GCF_030547725.1 Staphylococcus pasteuri
GTGTGTGACCGGCTTATTGGGTGTCGTTACTTTTGGTTATTGTTTGCATTATAAGTCTGTATTAACAACGGTAGATTTTAAGGCTGGTAAGCTTGTTTTAGATCACTTGTATGTGTTTAGTCGAAAAGAGGTGTTACTTATAGATTTGGAGAGGGTTGATGGTTTTTTTGTTGAGGAAAGCCGTGGTTGTTTTGGTTTGTTTAAATTTTCTGTTTTGCTTGTAGTTTATGAAGATGATGATGGTACTTCTAAATTTCATAAGTTGGGTGAAGCGGTAGCGGGTGACCAAGTAAAGATGGTGTGTAGTGCGATTGATTTGGTG
>NZ_JAUOQO010000031.1:0-525 GCF_030547725.1 Staphylococcus pasteuri
GGTTAATCGATAGCTGCTCTCAGGAGAGAGGTGCTCCGTCAAACCGTTGATCATGCTTTCTAACCGTGCTGCACTGATGGCTTCAATCGGCATGTAGGTATCATGATTTTCTCGTCCCAACCATAGAAACCCATCAATAAGCGAAGATACGCGCTGAATAGCCGTTTTCATTCGTGTAACGATCCGCTGGTGTATGGGAGAGTCGGGCAGACTTTCACGCAATATGTCGAAGTTACCCCGGATCACCGTGATGGGGGATCGAAGCTCGTGACTGGCAAAGCGAGTGAAGTCCTGTTCTCGTCTAGTGAACTCATACATACGCTGAATTAAATCGCCAAATGCATGGTTGAGCTGCCCTATTTCGTCGTCGCGATCCATTCGCGGAAAATGACCTTTGTTAATATCAAAGGTCTCTACTTGCTTTTTTAGTGTTATAACTGGGGTGGCTAAGTTTTTTGCCATCCAGCGCACCATTAGCAGTGTGAGAACAGTGGATAGGATGACGGCGGCTACTATAAATAGTAT
>NZ_JAUOQO010000145.1:0-321 GCF_030547725.1 Staphylococcus pasteuri
ATGTTTGAATAGGCGTAAATAACTTACGCCTATTTTTTTGAGTTTAGATATTGGCTTTGATTAAGCCTATCACTTGGTCAATTTCCTGCTGGTTTAGCTCGCCATCTTTAGCAAACAATACTTCACCTTCTGCATTTAACAATATAATGGCTGAAGACTTCGCTTTAATTTTCCACAGATCAAATAAATCGCCTTTTTTGTCTATAACAAAGCTGGCTTTAGGAAAACTCTTTTTATTGGTTTTCATTTTGCCTGTTACAAATCCAGAGGTACCAAAAATGGCATCATCTAAGTTAACGATGGTAACCGTTTGGTAGGTAT
>NZ_JAUOQO010000146.1:0-321 GCF_030547725.1 Staphylococcus pasteuri
GTGGTCATGTTTGTGTTGTTGCCTGCGGCGATATCGCGCTCGGCATCTCCCACATATAGACAATGTAGAGGATCTACCTTGATGGTGTCGCAGGCAAGCAACATTGGCTCAGGATCGGGTTTTCGCTGGGCAATCGTATCGCCACCGACTAATACTGCGCATTGTTCAAATTCAGGGAAGTGAGCAAGTAGCTGTTTGCTTAGCCCTTCAGGCTTATTGGTAATCACACCCCAAGCAATCGAGTGCTGATTCAGCCATTGTAAAGCTTGCCTAATCCCTGAGAAGAAATCAGTGCCTTCACAAATGTGCTGTTGGTAGTAA
>NZ_JAUOQO010000147.1:0-321 GCF_030547725.1 Staphylococcus pasteuri
CTTGAAATCTTACCTTGTGGCGATTATCCCCTTGGCCTTGTTGTGTTTGGTATTGCCTAACTTTACTAGCACAAGTGCGCTAGGCGCTATGTCGGCCCCGCTCACTATTACCTTAGTATTGGCCTCGGTGGGTTTGTATGGTGTGTTTTTGTTTATTCAAACCCGCAGCCATACTCACTTTTTTATGAACGAAGACCACCAAGATGAGCACGACTTTCATGGGCCGCTAGGCAGTAATCTTTACCACTCAATTATGTTAGTGGGCTATTTGCTGGTGGTTATTTTATTGGCTAAAAGCTTAGCTTTTCCAATTGATAGCAC
>NZ_JAUOQO010000148.1:0-319 GCF_030547725.1 Staphylococcus pasteuri
CTGTAAAGCTTATCGAGTAACTGTACCGCTTCATCGGGGTTTAAAACACCTGAAGATAATACCGCAACTTGGCCTTCAAGCATCGGGTATAGATAGTCTACGGCGACTTCATCTTGAGTGTAATTAATGATGTTGTAAGCATTGTATAACCCATCTTGGCGATAGTTACTGGCAATGCTTTTATCCATAATACGCAGGCTTGGCGATAATAATGCTTGGATTTGAGCAGTGCTGACGGTTTGTTTACCTGAGAAGCCATGCTGATAAACTTTGGAACGATAATCTGCTGCTACCTTAGCTAAGCTACGCAGGACTTGGC
>NZ_JAUOQO010000149.1:0-319 GCF_030547725.1 Staphylococcus pasteuri
GCACTTAACCACCCTTTAAGGGTTTCATTTATGGCTGATAAGGCACTTTTAGTGATTAAGATAGAACAAGTTGATCCGGCAAGAAGTTCCCACGCTCTAGTATGGATTAAATAAAAATTAACTGATTGATTTGAGGTTAATAACATAGATATTAACGAAATAGTAAAAATCACTGCTAAACTGATAAGTATATATTTCTTAAACTTTGTTAAGAAAAGTAATATAAATGGAAAAAATAAATAAAATTGTTCTTCAACAGCTAAACTCCACATGTGTAACATCGGGTTTAATTCTGCACTAGGGTTGAAGTAGTCAAGCT
>NZ_JAUOQO010000150.1:0-319 GCF_030547725.1 Staphylococcus pasteuri
CAAGTAAGTTGTTGAACTAATTAATAAGAACGGGCGTTAAGGCAAAAATGTTCACTGGCCTTAGTGTTTTTCGCTCGTTTACTGCTAGCAAATTAACTGTGCGCGGGTATTTAACGAGAATTATATGACAACTTAATTACATCGTTATGGCGTTTTTGCGGCGTGTTATCTGGATCAGTGTTTAACTAATTTTCACAAATATGCATTTTTTTGTTTACTTTTATTTTTTTTTTTATTATGTAGTTTATTTTTATGTTTTTTTAGTTGTTTTTTTATTTTTTCTTGATTTTTTAGTTTTTTTTTCTTTTTTGATTGATTG
>NZ_JAUOQO010000151.1:0-318 GCF_030547725.1 Staphylococcus pasteuri
GTATTAAGGTGAGGCCTTCGGTTTCTACAAAGCTGGCTAAGGGCTTAAGCGACAAATAGTCGCTTAGCTCTCCTTGCTGAGTACAAAAAACAAATTCTTGCTCTAGTAGCTTTGGCTTCATTGAACCTAATAAAAGTGCTAGCTCTTTAACGCCACTCATCTACCCTTGTTCCCCTTAGTTTTTTTGTGATAGCTCTAGCTCATCTATTTGCACTTGCAGATGAAGAGAGTTTTGATTAATTTGCGTTGCATTATGTTGCAGTTTTTCACCCTCAACTTCGGTGCTGGATGCTTGAGCGCTAATGCTTTCAATGCTGC
>NZ_JAUOQO010000152.1:0-318 GCF_030547725.1 Staphylococcus pasteuri
GCCTTTAGTTAGACATTATTTAAACTTTACTCCTCCCAGACGTTTAGAAGCTTTTCTAATAACTGGTTTAAAGCTGTGTTCTCATGGGTTGAAAGGGCAGTCATTATGCTCTGTTCTTGTGAATGCAGCTTCACAATCACTTCATTGATTAATGTCCCTCCGCTTTCTGTTAGCTGAACTAATTTTCCGCGCTTGTCGTGAGGGTTGTGGATTCGAGTGATGTATCCAACATTTGTCATGCGATGTAACACTTTGGTTAATCCGCCCGAGCTAAAAAGCATGGCTGTTGATAATTCAGTGGGCGTCAAACAGTGTGGG
>NZ_JAUOQO010000153.1:0-318 GCF_030547725.1 Staphylococcus pasteuri
GGTGTTAAGTGTTGGGCGCGTGATTGAGTAAACGCGGTGTTTTGCCATAACTCAATATGTTGGCTATTGCCCTTTAAGCTTCCCCATTGTTGTTGATAATTGGTGGGACTTTTTACGTAACTGCCGCTACCGGTTTTTGATTCAATTAAACCCTGTTGCTCTGCCTGAGCATAGGCTCGGCTAATAGTGCCTACGGTGACCGCTAAGTGCTCGGCGAGATGCCGCTGTGGCGGAAGTTTATCGCCAGCCTGTAGGTGTTGCTGCTCAACCTGTGTTCTGATTTGCTCCACAATTTGAGCGGCTTTGTTGCCTTTGATT
>NZ_JAUOQO010000154.1:0-317 GCF_030547725.1 Staphylococcus pasteuri
ATTTAGGAGGCCGTCACTTTAAGATCAGAGTACTTTCGTCAGGGAAAGAGGCTGACTTCTCTCTGTCAACCAAAGAAGACACAGAAGCCTTTAGAAACATTGTCAATAAATACAAACCCATTTGCGACAGCAACACACTTGAGAAATTCAAAAACCTAGACAAGCTTGGCGCCTTTGAATGTGAAACAAAAAATGGGGTGTTCTACAAAATTACACCTCTTGGCAACTCAGAAACGCCAGAGCTGGCATTTTTACCGCCTCACTGCTCAAGAGTTGAAGGCAAAAGCCTAACTGTCCTAATACACACAGCAAGCCAC
>NZ_JAUOQO010000155.1:0-317 GCF_030547725.1 Staphylococcus pasteuri
GTATTGGCTGGTCGTGTT
The DNA here is from genome assembly GCF_030547725.1 of Staphylococcus pasteuri. Lineage (NCBI taxonomy): Bacteria > Bacillati > Bacillota > Bacilli > Caryophanales > Staphylococcaceae > Staphylococcus > Staphylococcus pasteuri. The sequence continues at coordinate 19 of NZ_JAUOQO010000155.1, forward strand.
GCTAACCCAACTGACGTTGTTGAAGGTTACGGCGATGTATCTAACAAAGCTGGTGCATTGTACTACAACCCTGACCGTCTAGGTTCTACACTTGCTTACTTGTCTCCTAGCTTCTCTGGCTTTGATTTCTACGTAGCTGGTATCATGGACGGCGCTGTATCTGGTACTGGTACTAATGGTGACGACGTTGATGGTTACACTTTAGGTGCTAACTATATGGCTGGTCCTTTAAGCCTGTCTGTTGGCTACTGGGAAATGGAAGGTACTTACGTAAACGGTTACGGTGCAGGTACTGATGG
>NZ_JAUOQO010000156.1:0-317 GCF_030547725.1 Staphylococcus pasteuri
TACAAAACCAGAATTAAATGCCATTAATTCAATTACACATATAGACGAAGATATAGATATTAAATTGATTGAGGAACTGGATAAGTACTTTATAGAAAACAAAAGAAATCCATCCGCGTATCAAGTCTCTTTCACAGACTCGAACTCTGTAAGAATGAATGTTTTCACCGATGGCTTTAGAGCAGCAAACTATATTGAGTACTCTGCATTGGTAACTTGGAGAAACACCTTTTACTTACGATTTGCAGAAGCATATACAGCAATTGGCGAACAAGGTAAGCGCTATATATCACCAGAAAGCACTTTCAACCTTGCAG
>NZ_JAUOQO010000157.1:0-316 GCF_030547725.1 Staphylococcus pasteuri
GAGCAAATCTGAGGCATTCACTTGCCAGTCTGGGAACCTCTGTTGGAGCGCCGTCAACCATTCTGCGAGGCCGGCTTCGCCTGTATTTATCTCTTGGCCACCGCCAATCAGGCACACAATCGTGCACCAATCTTCGTGCCGATCCATCACGCTAATGAGGAACTCAGGTTCCGACATGTCAAAGTCCGTTTGGCCACGCTTGGTCTGCATGAACTTAGATGCCTGATCACTGGTCCAGGCGCGTTGGGCTTCGTCGAAGACAACAACCTTCTCAAAAGGAACTTCTGTGGACCCAACATAGTGATCCCGGAAATGG
>NZ_JAUOQO010000158.1:0-315 GCF_030547725.1 Staphylococcus pasteuri
CATCAACGCTAACAGCCAATCTAGAAGGATTATTATAGACACCAGTGAAGACAATTATGGGATGCAAACAGCGATAAAAAGAGCCGGGTTTACTGGCCCTATAAAGGAGTTTCAGCGCAACGATAGTTAAGCAGCAATGCCCAGACCATGCAGCCAGCCTAATTTATGGAGCATTGTCAGCCTAGGTTTCAGCTAGAATTTTTTCAGCGTAGCCAACGCGAACCCGAATATTGAAAATAATGGGGTAGCCGTAGGTTCAACTCAGCCGTTTGTGTTGCCTTAATGTTTGCATTAACGAATGTAAAAGTTCTATGT
>NZ_JAUOQO010000159.1:0-315 GCF_030547725.1 Staphylococcus pasteuri
TAGCTAACGTGACTGCTTACATCAACGATGCCATTTGCTGTAAGCGCGATGCCGATGGTTTCTGTTGCTACTGCGATAGATGTCCCAACAAGTGCATTAACGTGCACTTGTTTATTATCTAATTCAGCAAGTGCATTATTTAGCTCACTTGTGTTGAGTTTTACGCTTTCAATCGACGCGATATTTAGTTCAGCATTGTCGATGCTGTTTTAGAAATTTTCAAAAACGTTGCTGTCTTGAAAGTTATCAATAGCGTCAATTAAGTCGTCTTCGTCTGATACGCCTACACTGAAGTATGGCGCGGCAAGTGAAAAT
>NZ_JAUOQO010000160.1:0-314 GCF_030547725.1 Staphylococcus pasteuri
GCTCAAAGCCCAGCTTGCGCTTTTGACCGCGATGGAACTGAAAGAGCGCGGGGTGATCGGCTATGCCGAGGAATATTTCAACGAGGCCACCGGCGTGTTGGGCGAGGGTGTAACCACAATGGCCCGCGCCGGCGAGGTCACAATCGAAGCGATCGGCGACGCGGCCACAACGGCGGGCAATACCGTGGCGGATGGTGTCACAACCGGCGCCAATGCCGTGGCGGATGGCGTCACGACCGGCGCCAATGCCGTGGCCGATGGCGTCACAACCGGTGCCAATGCCGTGGGCGATGCCGCCGAAGACACCTGGAACT
>NZ_JAUOQO010000161.1:0-314 GCF_030547725.1 Staphylococcus pasteuri
GTCTAACCTCAGGCCCGTCTTGCGACAGAACCTGCGGGGATTTTAGTGTTAATTTTGCCTATTGCCGGAACCTTTTCGCAACCAGCCCCGCCCGCACCGTCATTGTCGCATGGCGGCGTCAATCAAGGGCGCGCCAATCATTGGCCGCGCCCTTTGGTGTCGTTGTGATCATCGTGCCGTGTCAGACCCCTGCGCGGGAACATGTGACGTCAATCACCCGTAATTCCGGGTTCAGATGTCGCGCGCCGGCGTTACACAGTGCAATTTGGTGCATTTGCGCATGCCGATTTCGTCGATCGTTGGCAGGCTGGTTC
>NZ_JAUOQO010000162.1:0-314 GCF_030547725.1 Staphylococcus pasteuri
GGTTAAAAGAGGCTCATTGTAATGAAAATGCTACTAATTGCAGCAGTAATGTGGCTTTTTGTTGTAGGCTTGTTGGAGTGGTTTAACGATGTATAAGTACAGTTCTGTGTGCTAGCCCGCTAAAACAAAGTGTTACGGACTGTTGTGTTTTTGCTGCATAGCATGACAGGTCTATAATGAAGTAATTAACTAACATGGAATAGGTTGAGTAGTATGTCTAGTGTTTTAGCCTCAGTGGATCAACGAACCCAGCTCGTGGGCGAAAACCGTTTAGAATTATTAATTTTTAAACTCAACTCAATGCAGTTGTTTGC